>JAGOBX010000022.1 GCA_017999075.1 Candidatus Babelota bacterium
TTTTATTCTGTTAGTATAGATGTTCAGGAATTATTCTATAAATTGCGATATCCTGCAATATATGAAAAAGTTGAAAATAATATTAAAGAATTTTTAAATATGAATAATAATAAAATAAAAACTCAAGTTTCACTAGTAAAAACAAGGTATCATAATGAGGAAGATTTGGATTTATTCAAAAAAATATGGGAGGATAAAGTGAATATAGTCCGGATATATGAGGAACATTCTAGTGACGGGAAATTTGGTTCATTGAAAATTAAAAGAAATAACCGACAAACTTGTGTGATGCCTTTTTATGAAATGCTTGTTTATTACAATGGCACATTAGGTAGATGTAACCATGACTGGGACAGCAACGATATTGGCGATTTGAATTATAATTCTATATCCGAAATATGGAATAATAATTTTTATAAAGATTTGCGCGTTCAGCATAAGAGTTTAAAAATAACAGATGAAGTTTGTAAGAATTGTGATTGCTGGTATCCTGAAATTGCAAAACAAGGAACAGGAGAAGTTATAAAAAATGAAAAAAATTGATAATTTTATACCGCTTGCAAAGCCCGTAATAACAGATTCTGAAATAAATTCTGTTGTGGAAGTTATAAATTCTGGCTTTTGGACCACAGGTCCTAAAGTAAAAGAATTTGAGACGCAAATAATAAATTATTTGGGAAATGATTTGTTCTGTATTGCTTTGAATTCATGTACAGCAGGATTGTTTTTGAGTTTGAAAGCTTTGAATATCGCTGCTGATGATGAAGTGATTGTTCCCACTTGGACATTTGCCGCTACAGCTCAAGTTGTTGAATGGGCAGGAGCTAAATTAGTTTTATGCGATGTTGAAGAAAGCAGTCTTAATATAGATGTTGATAAACTTGAAAAATTAATTACATCAAAAACAAAAGCAATAGTGCCGGTTCATTTTGCAGGATATCCATGTGATATGGATAGAATTTTAAATCTTGCAAATAAATATAATTTATATGTTATTGAGGATGCGGCCCACGCAATTGGTTCGAAATATAAAAATATTAAAATAGGTAATTTTGGAGATACAACAGTATTTTCATTTTATGCTACTAAAAATCTTGCTTGCGGGGAAGGTGGGATGGTTGTTTCCAAAAACGGGAAACTGATTGAAAAAATATCTAAATTATCTTACTTTGGGATAAATAAATCTGCTTTTAACCGTTATACTGAAAAAGGCAACTGGTATTATGAAATTGAAGATTTAGGATATAAATTTAATTTTGATGATATTCATGCTGCTATAGCGCTTGAACAATTAAAAAAAATAGATATTATGAATAATCGGCGACGGGAGATTGCAAAGTATTATAAAGAAAATTTAGACAGTAAAATAACTTTTATTAAAGATTCTGAAGATAAATACCATACATATCATTTATTTCCTATAATATTACCGGGAAATATTAATAGAGATGAATTTATTCTGAAATTGAAAGAAATGAACATAGGGGCAAGTGTTCATTTTATTCCTCTTCACAAACATCCTTATTATAAAAAAAAATATTTAGATAAACATTTTCCGGCTGCAGATAAAATTTATCCGAATATTTTATCAATACCGATGTCTCCTGTATTAAAAGATATTGAAATTAAATATATTGCTGAAATTATAAATAACTTAGTAATAAACTAAGGCGGAGGAGTTATTTATGCTGGATTCTTTTGAAAATTTTAAAAATAAAGCTTTGCGACAAAAAACAATTTCTGTTTGGGGTTTAGGTTATTTGGGATATACAACAATTTTACTGCTTCAAAAAAACGGATTTAAAGTTAATGTGTTTGATTTTAATGGCGAAAGAATGGAATTATTGAAAAAAAATAAATACCCTGAACTATCTCAAATTAAAAGTTGGTCAATGCTTTCGAATTGCCCTGCTCTTGATATAAGTAAAATTACAATTGTTAATGATATAAAAGAAATGTTTAATACAAATATTCATTTAGTAGCGATTCCTAATGAGAATACGAATTTAAAAATTCAAAATCAATATTCTGAAATAGCTGATATCTTTGGTCAGAATTTTTTTGAAAATCAAGATGAAAAAAATTTGATAATTTTTCTTTCTGCCTCTTTTCCTAATAGCATAAAGGAACTTTTTATAGAAAAAATGAAAGATTCCAATAATATTATAATTGCGGCTGCATTTAGAAATGATTGGACCATAGAAAAATTTTTTGCTGATGATTATAAATATTTTGCGGCGGCAGATGATGAAAAAAATTTAGATTACATAAGATTTTTCTTCAAAATAATGCGGTCGGAAAATTTTATATTATTTGACAATATTAAAGAATGTGAATTAAATGAAAATTTGCGGAAAGTTTTAGAATGGGGGATTTCATCTCTTTGCAATCAGATTATGTTTGCTTTTCCAAAAGTAAACATCAAAAAAATCACAAAATCAGTATTAAAAAATATGGATTTAGAAAATATACTTATAAAAATAAGTTTAGGTGGATATAAATATCCGATGGCAGTCCGTAATATTTTCAAAAGTGCCGAACATCCGGAAATATTGACTATTTTAAAGGAAATACAATCTGCTGAGTTATCAGAAATTTTACAATTTGTTGAGTTTACCAAAAAGAATAATATTAAAAATGCTGCTATTTTAGGTATAACTACTTATTCCAATAAAAAGGAAATAGAATATTCAACGTCTGTTATACTTGCAGAAGCCTTAAATAATGCAGGTATAAATGTATTTATTAATGATCCCTTATATTCAAAAAAAGAAATAAATGAATTATTTCCTGATTATAATTATTTTAATATTGATAAACAGATGCATAAAATAGAAATTTTATTTTTAATGACTTCGCATAAAGAATATGCATTTTACACACAAAAGGATTTAGATGAGTTTATAACTGACAAAATTTCTTATATTGTTGATAATGTGGGGTTGTGGGAAAATATGTCTTTTTCGGATTCTGTATCATATTATAGTATAGGAACCGGTAATTTAGATATTTTAAAATAGAGTTAAAAATGTGCGGAATAGCTGGGATAATAGATTATAATAATTATTTTGAAAGTACGGATAATTTAGTTCGAAATATGTTGCTTAAAATCCGTCACCGCGGACCTAATCAGTCCGGGATAAAACAATATGCTAAAATCGTTTTAGGAATGAACAGATTAAGTATAATTGATAATAAAGAACACGATATACCGTATAATTCAATAGATGATAAATATGCGATAGTTTATAATGGTGAAATTTATAACTATAAACAAATATTTAATAATTTGAATAATGAATATAAAATAAAATTGAATTCGGATGCCGAAGCAGTTTTGTATAGTTATATCAAATATGGCACAAAAGCATTTAAAGATTATAACGGCATGTATACTTTTGCCATCTATGATTCAGTTGCTGAAAAGGTAATCATTGCACGGGATAAAACCGGAGAAAAACCATTATATTATGCTTGTGCTCACAATTATTTTATTTTTTCTAGTGAAGCAAAAGCTTTGCTGGAAATAATCAAACCGGAAATAAACAAAAATTGTTTAACATATCAGGCTTATGAATTTTGTGCTGAAAAAGAAACATTGTTTAAAAATATTTATCAATTAGAGCCAGGAGAATATATTGAAATTGATATAAGAAAGAAAAATTTTAATATAAGCAGTTATTGGAAAATCTGGGATAATTTATATGAAGTAAATGATGATTATAGTTATATAAAAAAGAAGTTAACTGAACTTTTAGAAGATGCAATTTTGTTAAGAACAGAAAATAAAATTGATAATCACGGGGTTCTAGTAAGCGGCGGGTTGGATAGCGCTATTGTAGCTGCTATATCAAAACCCGAATATATTTATACATGTCATTATGATATAGGTCCTGATTATGATGAACTTGAATATGCTAAAATACTGGCGGATCATTTAAAAAAAGAACTGATAATAATTACTCCGTCACCTGGTGATTTTAAAAGAACTAAAGATAAAATAGCCTATTATTTGGATACGCCTTGTACCTGGACTTCATTCAGTTTGTGGATGCTTCTTGAGAGAATATCAAAAGATGTTAAAATTTTGCTGAGTGGCGATGGCGCTGATGAATTATTCTCTGGTTATTATAGATATCTTCTTTTGTACCATGATGAACAAATTAAACAATTAAAATCTATGAAACAGTATTCCTACTTAATAAGTCAGTATTATGGTTCAGCAGTAAAAAGATATGCTAAATTAGTAAACAGATGTGAAAATTTAATGGATAAAAATGTAAGTAATTATCTAATAGATAGCATAGGTTTTTATTTTGATAAAATGAATGATGACATAATTCATTCTATGGGGGTAACAGATTATTATACTACAATGCAGGTGAATCTCCAAATGGCGGACAGATTAAATATGGCTTTTTCAATGGAAAACCGTTCTCCGTTTTTAGATTACCGGATAGTTCAATTTGCATTCAGTATCCCGTCAAAATATAAAATAAATAATGGGATAACAAAATATATTCTGAAAGATATTTCACGTAGTTTGATTCCGGATGTAATAATAGACAGGATTGACAAAAGGGGTTTCAGCGCACCGCTTAACCGCTGGTTTGGATGGGATAAATATGGTAAATACGATAGATCGGCATATAAGAATGTTGTATTTCAGGACTGGAAAACTATTTATGGAATAAAGGGTAATATATGAGTTTCAATAATCATTCTTTAATTGAAATTTTAAATAGGAATAGGTGCTCTAATGATACATGGCTTACAATATATAAAGGTTCAATCGCAGAGGATTATTCATATAAGGATATATGCAGTAGAATAAATGACTATATACATTATTATGATTATTTAAATATTGAAAAAAACGAGCTTGTTTTAATAATTTTAAAAGAGTCAATTGATTTGTTTGGAGCTTTTATTGCCGGTATTTTATACGGAATTTTACCTGCTTTTTTTGCATACCCTTCAGAAAAACAAAACAAAAGTGTTTTTTTAGAATCGTTGAATAATTTGTTTAGTTATAATAAAATACATTATATTGTAACTTATTCCGAATTAGCAGTTTTATTGGAAACTCAACAGTTAAACTATAATACTAAAATAATTTTATATGAAAAAGTAAAATACAGTCATAATGATTGCCTTGATAATAATCTGAATGAAAATACGGGGAATTTTTTACAATTCACTTCCGGAACCACGAATCACAAGAAGGGGGTTAAATTATCGCTGAAATCATTAATGAATCAGATAAATGCATATGAGAAGCATCTTTCTTTAAATAAAAAAAGTAAAATAATTTCATGGTTGCCGCATTATCATGATATGGGATTAATTTCGTGTATGCTTTTGCCGCTGATAAAAAATATACCTCTTATAATGATGTCGCCATTTGACTGGGTTAAACGTCCTCAATTATTATTTGAAGGTATTACAAGATACAAAGCGACACATTTATGGCTGCCTAATTTTGCGCTTGCGCATCTTGCTAAAAGTATAAATGATTCGGAAATAAAAAAATATGATTTAAGCTCAGTTGAATTTTTAACATGCTGCTCTGAACCATTGTCATATAACACAGTATTTAATTTTATAAATAAATTTTCTGAAACCGGAATTACAGCAGATAAAATTTATAATTGCTATGCTATGGCTGAAAACACATTCGCCATGACTTCGACTTCAAGAGAAAATCTGTGTTTCACTGATTTTCAGGGAAAAAAATTTTTTATAAAAGATTTAAAAAAAATAATTGATGTCAAATTATTCGCAAGCGTTGGTATTAAATTGGATAATATTAAAATTAAACTTATTGATAATTATAATAAAGAAATTAATAGCGATGGAATTCAAGGCAACATTTTAATTCAAAGTGATTGTATGCTTTCGGAATATCACAATAATCCTGAAGAAACACAAAAATCCTTTATTGACGGCTGGTTTTCGACAGGTGATATCGGTTACTGGCTGGATAATGAATTATATATCTGCGGCCGAAAAAAAGATATGATCATTGTTGCAGGCGAAAATATTTTTCCTGAAGATATTGAAACAATATTGAATGAACATCAGGGATTTATTCCGGGGCGAAATGTTGTGTTCGGCGTATTCGATGATAATATAGGAACTGAGAGAATTATTATACTAGCTGAAACCAGCGAAAAAAATAATGTTGATATTTTAAAGTTGAAAAAAGTTATTTTTGACAGACTGAATATTTCAGTTTTTGAATTTATTTTATTGCCGCATATGACTTTGAGAAAAGGGACTGCGGGAAAAATATCGAGATATTTAAATAAACAATTCTATCTTGAAGGAAAGTATGATGAGTACAGGCACCACCTCCTAAATACATCAGAATTTAATATTGAAGAAAATGGAGATTTTTCAGAATTAAAAAAATATATTTTAGAAATTATTCCGGATATTAATTTCCGGAACAATACAAAACTTTTTACCTCAGGAATTATGGATTCATTTTCATTTCCTGTTCTGATTTTAAAATTGGAAGAAATTTATAGTATAAAAATTCCGGAAACGTTATTATCTGTGGATAATTTTGATAGTTTGGAAAAAATCACTGAGACAATAAAACTAATAAAAAATAATAGTTCTGCTAAACTGAATTTTGATATATTAGATAATAATGCGGAAGACTATTCGGAATCTTATAAAAAATTATGCGACAGACTTTCGCCGCCGGGAGAAGTGTATAATCTAATTGAAAAAATGATAAATAATTTCCCTTTACATGTCAGTAAATTTTATTGCTGTATGTTTAAACTTTTGGGAATAAAAATTGGAAATAATGTTAAATTTTTAGGAAGCGTAAAAATAAAAATTCGAGGGAAGGCAGAGAATATTATTATAGGAAATAATGTTATTATTGGAGATAATGTTGATTTTAGAAATCGTGAAAATGGTAAAATTATTTTAAAAGATAATGTTTCATTGGATAATAATGTGAGAATTGTAGCTGCCAGGGAAGGTAGTGTTGAGATAGGAAAAGGCAGCGGATTAGGGGCCAATTGTGTTATAAATTCAGGTGGTAAGGTTAAAATAGGTGAATTTACAATGATCGCTGGAAATGTAAATATAAATTCGTCAAGTCATGGAACTGACAAGAACAGTTATCTGATGATACAGCCGCATCGCCATGGTTCTGTATCAATTGGAAATGATGTCTGGATAGGAAGCAACGCATCTGTACTAATTAATTCTGAAGTTGGTGATGGCGCTGTAATATCCAGTAATTCATTAGTGTCAGGGAAAGTTCCTTCATTTTCTGTTTTTGCAGGTGTTCCTGCGAAATTTATTAGAAAAAGATAAATATATTGATGGAGAATAAAATGAAAACAGATTTAAAACAAAAACCGCGGAAATTCAAATTAAAAGATACTGTAATAAAAGATTATGGAAAAATTTTTCTTGAAAATGGTGAAATGGTTTCATTTGTTACTAAAAGCGGGAAAGAATGTGATTTTAATGCATTTGACTGGGGTTTTTATTTAGGCCCGTCTCTTAATGGAAGATTGAAAAATGAAGGTTTTAAAACCGCATTAGTTCTTAATGAAGCTGGAAGAATTTATATCAATGCTGTTGAGAAAGAAAAAATTGAAGAATTTAAAAAGTATTTGACGACTAACCAAAACAATAAAATATTATGCTGGCTGGATGAATGGCTGGCTGATAGCAATAATTAAAAACAAATTTAAAAATTGGAGGATGAAATGAAGTTTTGTAAAAAATGTGTTTTACCTGACACGCGCCCGGGAGTTGAATTAAATGAAGATGGTATTTGTTATGCTTGCATTGGCGCAGCAGAAAAAAAAGAAGAAATTGACTGGGCAGCAAGAGAACAGGAATTAATAAAAATTTTGAATGAAAATAAAAGTAAAGATTCGGGATGGGATTGCATTGTTCCAGTGAGTGGGGGTAAAGATAGTACGTGGCAGATTTATAATATTAAAAAACGATATAACTTAAATCCCCTTGCTTTAACCTATAAAGCTCCATGCAGAAATTCTCTGGGGGCGAAAAATTTACAGAATTTAATCAATATTGGAGTCGATCATATTGATTTTACTGTAAACCCGAAAGTTGAAAAACGTTTTATGCTAAAAGCATTGGAAGAAAAAGGAGCTGTCGCGTTATTAATACATATGATATGTTGGGCGTTGGCATTAAAATTTGCTGTAAAGTTTGGAATAAAACTTGTTGTATGGGGTGAAAATACAGGTTTGGAATACGGCGGCAATAAGAATGATAGAGAAAATCCGTATTTGAATCATGAATGGATGCGGAAATTTGGTGGAATGAATGATACTTTTGCAGAAGACTGGATTGGCGAAGACTTGACAAAACAGGATATGTATCCGTTTATTATTCCGTCAGATGAAGAACTGAAAAAAGCGCAGGTGAGTTCTCTGTTTTTAGGTTGGTTTTTAAAATGGGATCCGCTGGAAGTTGCAGAATTTTCTAAAAATGTGGGTTTTAGCTGGGCTGATAAACCCACTATTGGATATTATCCGTTTTGTGATCTTGATGATGATTTAATTGTAATGCACCATTTTTTTAAATGGCCTAAATTCGGAATAACAAGGATGTGGGATAATTTAGCGATTGAAATTAGAAACGAAAGAATGACACGGACTGAAGCTGTTAATTATATAAAAAATAATCCTGAACCTTTACCTGAATATAACATAAACGCTTTATGTAATTATCTTGAAATATCAAGAGAAAGGTTCTGGGAGATTGTTGAATCGCATAGGAATAAAAAAATCTGGCATAAAGAGAATGGTAAATGGATTTTACCTGCTGTGATTGAAGAATTCGGATTTATGCCTGAAATATATTGAAACTTTAATAATTTCAATTTTCAGGTTGAACACACAGTCCTATATATAAATTGTTTTAAAACGTATTGCATTATTATGAATATAATTTTTAGAGCCGATACAGGGATTGATATAGGAATAGGCGATTTGTTATCCTGTATTAATTTAGGAATGACACTGGAAAAATATGGTCATAAATGCGTATATCTGGTAAGAGACTCAGTTTCTTCAATTCAGTTACTTGAACGATATGACTTTGAATACGAAATAATGTCTTTGAAAATGTCGATAAAACAAGAATGTGTTTTTATTGAAGAAAAATGTAAACAGTACAGCGCGGATGTCCTAATATTGGAAATCACACGGAATAGTTATAATGAATATCAATTTTCGGCGAAACCTGCACGGGTATTAGCGGCTATTGATTTTCAGGGAAGCGCTGACAGCAGATTTGATTTGATAGTGAACTGGGAAATTAATTCTAATTTGTTATACAATGAAAAAAAATTTCCATCTACAAATTTTCTTCTTGGACCCGATAAGGTTATACTGTCTGATGAGATTTGCAGTTTTCGGCAATACAATAAAAATGTGGAAAAACCAGGGATTGAATCTGAAAAATTAAAAGTTTTAATAACATTTGGCGGTTCTGATTCTGTTGATTCAACTTCCAAGATGTTAAAAAGTTTGAGTCGAATTTCAAGCAATCTTGAAATTAAAGTTATTATTGGTGATGCTAATGTAAATTTGGAATCTGTTAAAAAAAATGTTGAATTGTTGAATCATAAAATTGAAATTTTGCCGTCACAGAAAAGTATTGTTTATTTGTTGAATTGGTGCGATATTATAATTTGCGCAGGCGGTCTTACAGTATCTGAAGTTGTTGCGTTAAGAAAATCTGCAGTTGTGATTGCTAACTGTGAACATCAGATTCCGAGATGTGAGTATTTTTATAAAATGAATTTGATATCATATCTGGGTTTTTGCGAGAATATTGATTTCGAAAAATTGTATGATAATCAAAAGTTTGTCAGGATATTTAATGATTCAGAATACCGCAATAAACTATCTGAAGAATGTGCGGAAGCTTTTACTGCGTTTGGAGGTAATGAGCTTATACGATTTAATATAGAAAATTTGGGATTGCAGGCAGATAGAAATAATATTGAAAAGAAAAAATCTGTTGTGATTTTATCTTTGAATTCGTTTCCTGGTCTGATTTCGAAGCTTGTTGAATCAGGATTTCGGGTTATTTGTTTATTTGTTGAAAATAAGTCAGAAAAACGCGTAGAAAATGTGATAGATGAATTAAAAATGAAATCTGTTGAATTTCATTTTTATAATAAAAAGACTGCCGAAGAATTTTTGAGGGGAAATTGTCAGGAATATGATTATTTGCTTAGTATGGGGTGGCCTTATATAATTTCTGAAGATATTGTTGAATTGTGGGAAGGCAGAGCATTCAATGTTCATCCTGCAGTGCTGCCGGATTATCCGGGATATTCGCCCGAATGGGAAGTTATATCCGCTGATGAATATGAACATGGTTTAACGTTTCATTTGCTTGATAAAAAAGCGGACACAGGGAAAATATTATTTCAAAAAAGATTTCCTGTTGATATTACTTATAATGCTACTGATTTAAAAGAAAGCGCATTTAGAAAAATACCGGGGTTTGTTGCTGACTCAATGAATAAGCTTTTAAGTTTAAATTTTGATACTATTGAGTTTCCTTTTAATGAAATTAAAAAATACTGTCCTCCGAGAAAACCTTCAGATAGTTTAATTGATGTTGAAAAAAAAATGATTGATATTGTCCCCGCTATAAGAGCGGCGGATACGAAAGCGTATCCCGCTTTTTTTTATTATAAAAATAAAAAGGTTAAAGTTAAATTTGAATATGCAGATCCAGATGAAAAATAAGCGTATAGTGATTTTACAACCGGCATATATTCCCTGGTTGGGATATTTTGAGCAGCTGGACATGGCAGATGTTTTTATTTTTCTTGATCATGTTCAATATACCAAAAGATGCTGGTATAATAGAAATTATATAACTGACAAACAGGGTAACAAAATATTATTGACGATACCGCTCCAGAATATTCATAGAAATACTTCGATTGAATTCACCGAACTCAATGAAGAACATAATGACTGGATTTGCAGGCATTTAAAAACTGTTAAACATAATTATTGCAAAACAAGGTATTTTGATGAGGTTTATTCTCTCTTTGAAAAAGAGTTGAATAATAATTATAAATATTTGGGTGAATTGACTATAAGTATTATTGAGCGTATTTCTGAATATCTCGGTTATAATACACAGCTTTATAAAAGTTCGGATTTTGAATTTAATAATAAAAAAGAATATCTGATGCTGGAAATCTGCAGAAAATTTTCTGCAGATGTTTTGCTGACAGGAGAATCAGGAAAAGATTTATATGACTATGATTTTTTTATTTCAAACGGAATCAAGGTGGAATATCAAAAATATAAACACCCGGTTTATCAACAGCAGCATAAAAATTTTGTGCCTTATTTGAGTGTGATTGATTTACTGTTTAATTACGGAAAAAAATCAAGGGATATAATTCGAACCGTGGTATCATATTAAAAAGGAAGTGCAGAAATGGAGTTGTTTAATCTTAAAACTGTAGTTAATAATTTTGCTCAGGATGAATGTGAAAAAGATTTAAAAAGAGCAGAATCTTATTACGAAAAAAATAATGAAATTAATAATTTATATCTGAATAATAATCTTGAAATCATTAAAAATCCAGGTGATTATATTTTAGCGAAAAATTTGGGTAAAAAATATTTACCGGGCATCAGAGTTCGTAATTACAGTTCTCCTGATAATTTTCCTCTTAGATTGAATATAGAAATTACAAACGAGTGCAATTCCAAATGTAAAATGTGCAGCAGAGTTAAAATGAACCGTAAAGAAAGGCATCTGTCGTTTAATGAATTTAAAAATATTATTGATCAGACTAAAGGACATAATTTGGTAGAATTATATCTTTACAGGTTAGGGGAACCTTTTTTAAATCCCGGACTGCCGCAGATGCTGGAATATTTAAAAAGTTTTAATAATTTTGAATATATCTGGATAAGTTCAAATGGGTTGGAGCTTACTGAAAAGCATATGGATATGGTTTTAAACAGCAACATTAGAATGTTTAATATGAGTATAAACGCAGCCTATCAGGAATCATACAGTAAAATAAACGATATTGGAAAATTAAAAACAGTTGAAGACAATTTCCGGAAAGTTATCGAACACAAAAAAAAATCTAATAATAGATTACCATTTATGAGGTCGCAAATGCTTATTCAGGATGCAACAGAAGAAGAAGGAAAATTCTTTATCGAAAAATGGCAGGACTACGCTGATATTATAAATTTAGGAATAATTGAATTTGGAAGCACCCTTGATTTTAATAAAGAAATTTCTAATAAGTATCATACTGTAAATATTGAAGCGGATTGCAAAAAACCTGCCAGATACAGTTTTTATCTGTATACTAACGGTGCAGTAGTTCCGTGTATGTGTGACTATAATGCTGAGTATTTGAATATTGGTAACTGGCGAGATGACTCCCTTGAAAAAATTTTTAAGGGCAGTAAATATCAGAGTTTTTTATCCAGGCATTTTAATGAGAAACGCCATGAAATTGAATTTTGTAAAGACTGTTTAGACTACACATTTTAAAAAAGGAGAATTGTATTATGGAATGTAATGAGGAGTTTAAAAAAAATAAAAAGGTATGGAGCGATTTTTACAGTCAGGATACTAAAAATTGTAAATTTTACGATGAAAATATTGTAAGATTATTTTCAAGTAAAGAACCGGATATACCTGCGCCTCCGGCTAAGATATTAGATCATGGATTTGGAAGCGGTAACAATATAAAATTTTTACTGGAAAAAGGATATCAGGTATTTGGCGCTGAAATAAGCAAATCTGCTGTTGAAAAACTGGATAAAGAATTTAATGAAAATCGAAAAACAGTTGATCTGAAAGAAATAAATGGTTACGAAATGCCTTATGAAGACAATTTTTTTGATATCGTATTATCGTGGAATGCGCTTCATTATAATGCTACTATAGAAAATGCTCAGATGGTTAATCAGGAACTGTACAGGGTTCTAAAACCCGGAGGTGTTTATATTTTATCTACAATAACAACTGAACATACTTTATGTATTGGCGCTGAAGAACTTAAAAAAGGACATTTTGCTGTTAAATCTAATCATAGATTTGATAATCGAGGTGGATTGAAGTTATTTGTGCCTGTATCTAAAGAACATTTTCTTGAAGTTTATGGCTGGAAATTCAAAAATATTAGATATGGATGGATTAATGTTAACTTGTTTATTCCTGATAAAGTTTTAGCCTGCCATTTGATGTATGGTGTTAAATAAAAGTGAATGATATGAACCGGAATTTTAAAGAAAAATTTGTTAATGAATTAAATTCGCGCAGTTCTGAATATAAATTGGTAAAAACTGATACAGGGTATTATAAAGTTGAACCACGTCCCACGAAAATTGAGTTGGAAAAATATTATTCTGAAAAATATTATGAAAATATTGATTCAATGGCAGAAAAAGGAATGGATATAGGCAAAACTGATAAATTTGAAAAATTTCATTTTGAAAGACATTACGAAGAAATATCTTTGTTTTTAGAAAATAATTTTCAAAATAAACATATAAAAATATTGGATGCCGGATGCGGTCTTGGCAAATGTCTTCTGTATTTAAAACAAAAAGGATTTGATAATCTTTATGGTTTGGAGTTTGAAGATAGAATAAATAATGACGGAATATATGTGTACAAAGGCGATTTCTTAGAAACTGCGTTCAACACCGCGTTTGATTTTATTATGTTTAATAATGTCATTGAGCATGTTCCTGAACCAGAAAAATTTATTTGCAAAGCTTATAAATTGTTGAATGAAAAAGGAGTTGTAAGGGTTCAGGTGCCGAATGATTTATCATATACTCAATATAAAGCTGTGGCAAAGAATAATTATGAAAATTTCTATTTTTATAATCCGTATGAACACCTTAATTATTTTAGTTTTGAAAGTGTTAAAAATGAACTGAAAAAATCTGAATTTGAAATTTTAAAAACAACAACGGATTTTTCTATGGATCAGTTTTTATTAATGGATATTGACTATTCTAAGGAAAAACAATTGGGGGAATTATGCCATAAGTATAGGATTAATTTTGAGTATAATATGGGAAATGAGTATTTAGAAAAATATTATGAAAAAATGGCTGAAATTGAAATAGGCCGTGTTGTTATTGCTTATGGCCGAAAATGAATAACATAAAACTCATTACTGGAGTATTTAAATGACAGAAACTGAAGTTAAAAAGATTTTAATTGTTGCCGCACATCCTGATGATGAAGTACTGGGATGCGGAGGTTTAATCGCAAAGTATTCTAAAAACAAACAATTTGAATTTTATACCCTTATTTTAACCGCAGGCGCAAATACCAGATATCATGAGAATATGGAAAAAGTTTTAAAACAAAATGCTGCTGAAGCAAATGAAATATTGGGAGTTAAAAAACTATTTATTGAAGATTTGCCTAATCAGGAACTTGATAGCATACCTTTAACAACAGTTATTAAAACAATTGAAAAATATACTGATTTGATTAAGCCTGAAATATTGTTTATAAATAATGGTTCAGATTTAAATAAAGATCATCAGGTGGCGTATGAGGCCGGAATAACTGTTTCGCGCCCTGTAACCGGTCAGTTTATAAAAAGGGTATATTCATATTTTACAGCTTCTTCTACAGAATGGGGGCTTAAATCTCGTTTTGAGAGTTTTTTTCCGAATCTGTATATTGATATAACAGAAAGTATGGAATATAAAATTAAATCTATGGAATGTTATAAAACAGAAAATAGAAATTACCCTCACCCGCGCAGCTCTGAAGCTTTGTGTAAATATGCTGAATATTTTGCCATATCATCTTCTTGTGGAAAATATGCGGAACCGTTTATGCTTTTGAGAAATATTGAAGGGGAACTGATTTGAATACAAATACTAATACGATAAATTATTTAAAATATTCGGATTTTGAAAAAAAAGATTTATCTAAATTGATTGGATTTTTATCTCTTTTATATCCAACTCAGTCAATAGAAAGTATAACGGCGAATGTAAATCGCCCTTCTGAAAATAAAATTTATATAGCAAGTTTTAGTAATGAGATTATTGGGACCTGTTGGTGTTTGCCTTTAAAATTTGATAAATATTATATTGGTGGTGTTGGAGGAGTTGCTGTTTCCAAAGAATTTCAGCATAAAGGCATTGGATTTAAATTGGTTTCATATTTAATAGAAAACGAAACCGATTTTGATACTTTTTTGTTATGGACAAGGGTTCCTGCTTTTTTTGAAAAATTAGGTTTTTTTGATTTTTCAAAAGGAATAAAAACAATTGAAGGAGATTCCACGCCAATGTTAAAAACTGAGAATAACTATTTGAGATTTAATTTTCCTGTAACCAAATGGGAAAGGATAAAATTTTAGAAATAACAGGAGTATGATTATGAATTTGTGGTTAGATTGGGATGAATTTAATGATTTAACAAAAAACAGAAATACTGTTTTATTCGGATCAGGGGATATTGCAGTAAAAACTATTTATAAATTATCTAACAAACCCTTGTTTATAGTAGATAATTCAGATCAGCTTCAGGGACAAGTTTATGAAGGAGTTTATGTTAAAAAACCATCGGTATTGAAAGAGTTGAGTAAAGATTGTATTATTATAATTACTACAAAATCATATAATAGCGTGATTGTTGAATTGAAAGAAA
>JAGOBX010000464.1 GCA_017999075.1 Candidatus Babelota bacterium
CTCACCATACGGAGATACAATAGAACTGAGGTATAGCCCTGATGATAACGACGGCGCTTATGCTGCAGGTTCAGGATCAATTCTCTCACGTTACCGTCAGCTCGTAAGTTCCTGCAACGAATCGATTTTTTTTATGAGTGATGCGTGGTGGTCTTCAGCAGGCGCAGACGCTTTAAGAGACGATATAATTGCCAAATCAGGTATTATATGGCGAGGATGCGCAGGTTATGATGCAGGGTTTCCTGATTGGGATGTAACTACTAAATCAAATTTTGAAGCAGATGCAAACGGAACACTCCGCAATCAGCCTGGAGGATTTAATCAGTTGCACAGTAAAGTATTCATTTTCGATATGGAAATAGTAGCTACAGGCAGTGCTAACATGTCAGCTTCAGCAATGTATGATGCGAATTCCAATGACGAAGTAAACATAATAGTTCACGATTTCAGACTTGCAAGGCGATACATGAATCACTATCATCATATTATGACTAATTCAGGAGTTACAAATGACCCGAGTTCCGATGGTTACGACGGAGCTGCACCAAATGCTCCCTCGAATTTTACTGTTACACCAGGATTTTCAAATTTTTCTGCAACATGGACTCCGTCAACTTCAACTGACATAAGCCGTTATTATATTTTTGTAGATACACTCCCAATAACAAAAAACAGAATAGGCGACAGAATTGACGATGATCTTGATGGTTACTATGACGAAGATCCAATCGGCAACGCAGACGGTTTTTCTTCAGGTGCAGCAGACAATTTATCAGATCTTTCAGCAAATGACGATGATGCTGACGGTTCTGCAGATGAAGATCCTTGGATGAATCCTGAAGTAATGGTTAAAACCACAAGCGGCGCATCGTGTATTATTTCATCATGGAATGTTGGGGATACTTTTTCAGAAGGAATTAATTACTACTTTGCTATTGTGGCAGTAGATACTCAAGGCAACGAATCACCTGTAGACACATGCGGCCCATATATGTTAGCAACAGTTACAAATGTTCAGGCAGATACATCAGTAAATATTTCAGCAGACACATTTTTCACATATGAACCGAATATTACAGTTTTTGCATGTACAATAGCAGGCTCTAAAAACGGTGATATTTTAGACACTTTCACATTAAAAAATAATGGAAATATGGATTCCAACCAGGTTCAAAACATTAAAATCTGGTTTGATAACGGTAATTATTCATGGGATTCTGGAGATACTTATGCAGGAAGTTTAAAATGGGTTTCAACTAAAACATGGTTTTCTGATACAATGAATATAACTCTTCCAGCTTCAGGTTCTTCATTTATAATTACTTTTGATGCTTCACAAAATGCTATAAACAACAATACATTTCAGGCTTATATTCCTGCCGGCGGGTTAAATTCTCAAAATGTTGATACAGGTCCTGAAATAAACATATTAAACCCATTTGTAATGACATGTTCTAATACACTGATTCTAAAAAAATACTCTGATATGCCATCCTATCAAATTTATAAAAATATAAATAATGTTAATTTGTTATCTCTTGAATTCTATGCGAATCCTTACAGTGATAAATTGAATTACATTGCCGTACAAAATAACGGCAATGCTAATGGCGCAGATTTTTCAAATTTAGAACTATATGATGACAGAAACCTTAACGGATATGATATATCAGATACATATATCGGTGAACTTATATGGAACGGTTCGTTTTGGGATACAAACACCCTATCATACCCTCTGTTAAGCGGAGCTAATCATATTATAATAACCGGGGATTTTTCCGATCAAATTAATACTGCAGAAACTGTTCAGATACAATTAAAATCAAATGGTTTTAAAACAATGTATTGTGAAACTCAACCTCCTGCGGCAATACTAAACTCTAATATTTCCACATGCAACAATTTAATCAATCTTACTCCATTAAATCTTACTACATTCGGTTATTTTAAAAATTCAATTAATGCTCCTGTTTTTATTTTCAGAATAAACGGTTTGCCTACAGGCGACACTTTGAATGTATTGGAAATATCAAATTCAGGAACTTTAGACAATTCCAAATTAAAATCTTTAACTTTATGGAATGATGCGAATGCAGATTCTTCACTTAATACCGGTATTGATAATTTCATTGATACATTTACTCATATTGGTTCTAATATTTACAGATTAACCGGATTGAATATCGGCATTTCAAATTCTTCTTTTATTATTGCAGCTAATATTGACAGTAATGCACTTAGCGGCGACACATTTAAAGTATATATTCAAGCTAACAGCTGTAAAACATTGTTTGGAGATTTATTTCCATTAATTCAGACAAATATTTCTGACAGTATTTTTATAACAAATACATTACAGATAATTAATAATTCTTCGACATTATCGACTGAATTGTATAAAGAACAAACCAATGTCACAATTTTTGCATTCAGAATAAGCGGAAATCCTAATGGCGACACTTTATTGCGAATTATTTTGGAAAGCGATGGAACCCTTGACAGTTCTGGAATTTCAGCCATGAAACTTTATGCAGATGACGGCAATTATTCATTTAATCAAAATGATACTTTTTTAATTTCTTTTTCTGCTGTTTCAGGATATTCAAACAAATGGCAGGCAGATACAGAATTTCAGTTGAACTCTACAACAAATTTTATTATTGTTATGGATGTGAGTAATTCAGGAAATAATGGTGAAACATTTGTTCCTTATATTCCTGCTTACGGCGTTATTACACATTCTTCAGACTCAGGCCCTCTGACAAATTTATCTAACAACATAATTGACACTCTTGTAGTTCCAATAGTTTCAATTACAATAAATCAAAATAAAGGCGGAGAAAACGTTTTTCCCGGAGATACCGGAATAACTGTTTTATCTTTCCAAATTACAGGTTTTTCAGGAGGAGATACTCTATCAACATTGTCTGTAAAATCAATAGGTTCTGTTTCACCCGATTCATTTTATAACCTAAAATTATATA
The DNA here is from genome assembly GCA_017999075.1 of Candidatus Babelota bacterium. Taxonomy (GTDB): domain Bacteria; phylum JAGOBX01; class JAGOBX01; order JAGOBX01; family JAGOBX01; genus JAGOBX01. The sequence continues at coordinate 2,988 of JAGOBX010000464.1, forward strand.
TTGATAATGACAGTAATTTCACTCTATCTGCAAGCGATTCATTTATAAATACTCTTTCTTACAGATCCTCAGACAATGTTTTCATTATTGATTCATTGTCTAATTTAATAAAAAACACAAATATGTTAATAACTTGTGATTTAAATTATTATGTTTCCGCAAATGATACTCTGCAGTTTTGTTTTCCAGCTTATTACAGCTCCTGCACTTTAGCTGATACCGGTCCATCTGTTCAAATTATTAACAATTCTTATTATGGTATTGATCGAACATGCACAATTATTATTAATAACGAATCAAGTAAAGTTCTTTATGATAATGACACATCTGTTATTG
>JAGOBX010000463.1 GCA_017999075.1 Candidatus Babelota bacterium
AAAATATTAGAAAACGAAAAAACAAAATATATTCATAAAGAGGCAGTATCGCCTGAATGTAAAAATGTTGTAAGTGGCCACTTAATAGATACTTTTGAAAAAATATATAATCAGACTCCCCCCCCCGAAAAAGTAATTGTTTTTGTAAAAAAACAATTAAAAAATAGCCGTGATAAAGTAAGAAAAAAAGCCGAAAAATTTATAAAACGGGTAAATGAAAATAAATAAAATAATTACTGCACTTGGAAGGGTTATCATATCGTAAATTATTAAAATATAATATATATAAAAGAAAATATGCCATATATAATTCCAAATTAAGGATGAAATAATCCCGTAATTTGTTTTCAGTTTAAAAAAAATAAAAAAACTTGACAAATTATTTCTTATATTTAAATGCATTGCCGCAATTATTTTTGTTTTTGTAGCATTTTATATTGTATTCAAAATTTAAAGGATTGAAAATTTGTTATTGTTAAATTTTGCTTTTTGATTTTTAACTGACTTTTCGATTTTTTTCAGCTCATACGTCCATCCTAACCTTTTTGCCGCTTCAAAACTTCGGTTTAAAATTTTTTCTGATTTTATTTTTTGACCTATCCTGGAAAGATAAGCGGCATATTCGTAAAGCGCAGGTATCAGGGTTTCATTGAAATCAGACTTTTCAGCTATTGAAATAGCGTTGTTGAAATAAGTGTCAGGATTAAAATCCAATCCTGTAAGTTCAAATATTTTTTTGGATCGTTCGTCTTTTGAAAATTCCGGAACAGCATTCGCCAGCATTGCTGAGGCAAGATGAGTTCTACCGTACAGTACGTCATTTCCGCCGAGTTTGGAAATTGTAATAAACGATTTATAAATAAAATCAACCGCTTTACAATATAATTTGAGTTTGACATAACAATACGCAAGATATCCGTATCGCGCTCCGATCATATTTATTATGCCTGTTTTTTCGCCGATTCTAACTGATTCAGATAAGTATTTAGCAGCATTTTTATAATCTGACTGATAAATATAAACAAGCGCTTTTGCATAGGCCAACCAATAAAATTGTGATTCGTTTTTAGTGTGGTTGCATATTGAATAAGCTTTGTCAAGAGCTGTATGCGCAATATCGAATTTGCATAGCATGCCGTTAATATTAGCAATCTGGTTTAGTGAAGATGAAATTTGAACAGCGTCTCCGAGTTCCTCTGCTATTTCAAGCGATTTATTGTAATTTTCAAGAGCTGAAAAAAGTTTGCCCTGAAGTATATTCACATCGCTGATTTTATTAAGTACATAGCAGATATCGCGTTTTCTACCGAGTTTTTCAGATATTTCAAGTGAGCCGTGATAATAAAACAGAGCTTTATTATAATCAATCAGATTATAATGAAAAATAAATCCGAATGAACGAAGACAGATCAATATGCCGTAATCAAAATTTATATTTTTGAAAATTTTAAGAGTCCGGTCATAATATTTCTGAGCTTGCGCATAATCAGCTTTTATCTCGTAATAAGCATAACCCAAACTGAAAGTATTCCATCCGAGATTAATTTTATCATTAAGAACTCTGCAAATTTTAAGAGAATGGCTATAATAATCTACAGCAGAATCAAAATCACCTCTATCCATATAAATAATACCGAGATGCCTGAGCGCATTGCTTATTTCAGTATTAACTTTAATTTTTTTAGAAAAATTTATTATTTCAATAAATTCTTTTTCGGCTTCTTTGAGCAGACTTTTTTTCCAATAAACTATTCCGAGAATATTTTTTAATTTTAATTCAATCTGAAGGTCATTTTTATTTTTAATAAGTTTTAATCCTCTTTTTACAGTTTCAATGGCTTTATCAAAAGCTCCGATATTTTCGTAAATATCAGCCTGAATGATATTTATATTCATTTTTTCAGAATCAGAATCGGAAAGTTCGTAAAGTCTGCTATAAACACGCAGGGCAATGTCCATTTTATAATTATCTCGGCTGAATTCGCCTGCTATATATAAATATTTTTTTGTTTGGATAATGATGCCGGCTTTATCAAAATGATACGCTATTTCAAGAGCGAAGCGCTTATCATTTTTAAACATTTTTTCCATTGCAGATGCAGCTGTGAAATGCAGAGATTTAAGACGGGCTTTAAGCTGCATTGAATACGCAGCTTCGCGCAGCAGTATGTGCTTGAAAAGATAAATGAATTCAGAAAGTTCAGACCAGATATTTTCAGTCTTGCCGCTGATAACAATATCATTAATTCCGCCTATTCCATTATTAGCGTTATAATAATCGGTATTTGAATTATTTTTTTTTGAAATTCCTCGCGCCAGGATATTTATCATATTAGCTAAAATTGTAATATCAAATTCCCTGCCTATTACTGAAGCAACCTGCGTAATTTCCTTTAGTTCAGACGACAATCTGTCTATACGTGAAATTATTAAAGACTGAATAGAGGAAGGAATTTCTATTTTTCCTTTAATAAGTCTGATTTTTTTTTCTTTTTTTCTTATTAAATTATTTTCCCTTAAATATGTGCAGATCTGTTCAATGTAGAAAGGATTGCCTTCTGACTTACGCAGAATAAATTGAAAAAGGTCATTATTGGGTTCAGCTTTAAGCTGAATCCTGATCATTTCATTTACATTATTCTTATCAAAACTTTTTAACTCAAGATGATTTTGCCGTAATAAACCCGCGGGAAAAAGAACCGGTTTGGAACCGTCATCGTTAAAGCGGGCAGTTGCAATTATCAGTAAATTAATTTTTTCAGGATTTGTTATCAGAATGTGTAAAAAATTTTTTGTATCTTCATCAATCCAATGAAAATCTTCAATCAGTAGAATCACAGGTTTTATAGCAGATTCCGCTTTTATCAGTTCTTTGACAGCATAAAGAGTATTTTCATAACGAGCTTGACTGTCTAACTTATAATAAAGTGAATTTTCATAATAAATTCCGATTAATCCGGCTATTAATGATTTAGTCCTTATCAGTTCATCAGATAAATTTTTATAATAATCAATTTTACTTTTTGATAGTTCATTAATAATAAAAAAAAATTTTTTTTCGAAATTTTTTTTCTTTTCGGCATAATCTGAAATATTCGTCTGATCAAAATGTTTGTTCAAAAAATATACGACAGGATTAAGGCTGTTTTTCAGAATGCTGTCAGATTCCATAGTCAATAAACTCACACTGTCATTTATTTTTTCAATAAACTGCAAAGCAAGCTGAGATTTTCCCATTCCGGGCTCGCCGTAAATATTTACTTTACCGGCAAATTTATTTTCAAAAAGCGGTTTACTGAAATTTATAATATTATTTAATTAAT
>JAGOBX010000023.1 GCA_017999075.1 Candidatus Babelota bacterium
TTGTCAAATCATTATGAACCTGAGTCAAATCATTTTTTGTTATATCCTGGGCAAGCAATCCCACAAAACTCGAAATTGTTATAAGAGGACTCCTTAAATCATGAGATACAGTATAAACAAATCTCTCCATTTCAGCATTTTTAATTTCAAGTTCATTTATCAATTTTTCACGTTCATGTTCAATTTTTTTTCTATCTGTAATATCATTGAATAAAACAGCAAACTGATATTTTTCAGGAGAAAAAGCTATACATTCATAATATTTTTCTAATGCAGCAGAATAATTTTCAAAAATTATATGATTTCCGGTTAATGCAACTTTCCCGTATGTTTCAATCCAATATTTTTCTGTTAAAGGAAGCGCCTCAGTGACGGTTTTTCCTATAATATCTTTTTTTTTCAAACCTGTTAATCTTTCAAATGGCTCGTTTATTTCTATAAACCTATAATCAACAGGATTTTCATTTTCATCGCAAATAATAGTATGTAAAGCAAAACCGCTTGACATATTTTCGAATAAAAGCCGGTATTTTTTTTCACTTTCTCTTGCTGCTTTTTCAGCTTGAATATGTTCAGTAATATCTCGCGCAGCAGCATATATCATATTTTTTTTATATGGAGTCGATCTCCATTCTATAAATTTATATGATCCGTCAAAACACCTGTATCTGTTTATAAAATTTATTATATCTTCTCCTTCTTCCAGTTTTTTTATTGATGAATAAGTTGCCGGCAAATCATCAGGATGAATAAAATCAATAAATTTTTTTGACAATAATTCTTTTTCATCATATCCAAGAACTGCTTTCCAAGCTGGATTCAACCGTTTAAAAAACCCATTAAAATCAGCAATACACATTAAATCAAGAGACAGATTGAAAAATCTGTCAAGTTCGTCTGTTTTTTCTTTAAGCGCCTGTTCTCTTTCTATCCGATCTCTTATATCGCGAACTGCTATCAACAACAGCTTTTTATCATCCAGAGCAAAAATCCGAGCAGTAATTTCAACAGGAAACACAAATCCATTTTTGTCTTTATGATAGCGGATACGGATAAATTCCAGCTGTTCGGAATTTTTGATTCTATATTCGGTTTTTTCAGGTTCATTCGACAATTGAAAAGCAGGCATACCGATCAATTCATCTTTAGAATATTTATATAAATCGGTTGCCGCATTATTTGCTTCAATAATTTTCAATGAATCCATATCTATCAAAATAATAGCATCTGATTCTGACTCAAAAAGAAGCCTGTATTTTTTTTCGCTTATTGACAATTCGATTTCTTTCCGTTTTAATTTTTTACCATTTATTACAATGACGAATATTACTATAATAAGCGCCAATATTATAAAAATAAATGGAAATATATATTTGAAATGCCTATCAAACCACTTAGGCATTTTATTTATTATCACGCTGTTTTCAGGCAATTCAGATTCGTTTATTTTCCACCGCTTAAGCTCGTTGAAGTTAAACATAAATTTGTTTATACTTTCCGTGAATACAGGAATATCTTCAATTTTCATTCCTGAAAAATATTTCAAAGTGAGTTCTGCCGCTTTTCTTCCCTGCAGTTCAGGATCGTTTAATTTACCTCCTACTGTTCCATATCTGAACATCATGATGTAAGGAGAATAAACAGGTCTTGATGCATTCCTGCATATCAAAGGTATAACAATATCCTGATCTATGTACCCATTCCTGTCATTAAAAAAATCAGCAAGATAAATAGCTGTATTATTGTCAAGATTCTTGATTTCATTTATAAGTTCGTCTAATGTCAAGCCCTTGTTTTCTCTGTCTATAAAAACAAATTTTAATTTTTGATAATATTTTTTTTCAAGCTGCTCCAAAAGTAACCTGTTATTTTTACCGTTTGTCGTCAAATCTGTTATAACAGCCAATCTTTTTACATCAGGATGAATTTTTATTATAGAATCTATAGTTTCTTCAATATCCAGAATTTCCATAACTCCTGTTATAGATTTTCCTTTCAATATCGAATAATCAAAAGGTTTGTTGACCCCGCAAAAAACTATAGGAATATCTTTTCCGAAAATCTCAGTTCTGCAGGATTTCATAAAATTCAGAGCGTCATCATCTACAGTTATAATTAAATCAGGTTTTTGCGCAGAAAATTTTATACTTAAATATTTTTTATATTGAGAAAAATATGTGTTGAAAAAATCATTTAGAAACCGTTTGGTGTCTAAAAATTCATAGAAATACTCGGCATTAAAATTATGCTCTGAAAAAACTTCCAGCATTCCTTTATCAACTGAATGTACCCACCAGAATTCAGGATGATAAGAATGAATAATCATTATTTTTTTTCTGGGAAAAGTTCCGGCAGGCAAGTTATCTGCTGATAAACAATACGAGCTGCAAAACAAAAATATATAAGTTACAAACAAAAAAAATATATATTTTGATATATTATCTTTAAGTTTTATTGTCATTTATGATATTAAGATTATATCTTTGAAATTATATTTTTAATTTCCAATAAATCAAACGGTTTTTTTAAAAAAGAACATATTTCAGGCTGCTGAAGATTTTTTTCAGATAAATTCAAGTCTCCGGACATAACTATTATTTTTACATTTTCATTATTCCGTACTATTTTTTTGCATAATTCAAATCCCTTTATCCCGGGCATATTTATATCAAGAAAAATCACGTCAAATCTGCAATCAGAAGTTACACTTAACGCTTTTTCTACTGTATCTGCCGTAGTGACATTCTGATATCCTATTTTGTTTAAAAGACGTTTGAAGATTTTCAATAATTGCAATTCATCATCAATAATAAGTATTTTTAAATTAGTATTTTTAACTGGAGGAATATGATTTTTTCTATTATTTTTCAATGATTCCTGATAACAGTTATTCTCAATTTCTGCAGACGGCAAAGTTACACATACTTTTGTGCCAACTCCGCATTCACTCGTCAATACAATTTTCCCAGAATATTGTTCAATAATTTTTTGTGAAACCGAAAGACCAAGTCCTGTGCCTTTTATCCCAAAATCATCAGTTGCAAAAGCTCCTTTTGTCGTAAAAAAAGGAGTGAATATTTTTTTCAAATTTTCTTTGGATATTCCTATCCCATCATCTGTAATATAAATTTTCACATTGTTACTTTCGTCTGCTGTACATATTTTTATTGAACCTTCTCCTTTAGGTTTTATGGCATGCCTCGCATTTATAATCAAATTCAGAAAAACCTGCTGCATCTGCCCTGGATCAACTTCAACTTTAAATTTACTCCTAAACTTTTTTATAATTTTTATATTTTCAATTTCAAACTGTTTTTTCTGAATTTCAATAATATCATCTATAACATCATTGATTTGTATATTTTCTGTCTTTGCAGGCTGAGGCCTGGAAAATGTTAAAAGCTGCAAAACTATATTTTTTGCCCGATCTACTTGATTTTCTATTATTTCAAAATTTTCTCTTGTTTCATAATTTTCAAATTTTTCAGTTTCATTTATAACATGCACGCTAGTCTTTATTATTGATAAAATATTATTAAATTCATGAGCTATACCTGCCGTAAGCTGACCCACAGCGCTTAACTTTTCAGATTGAATTAATTGTTTTTCTAAGTTTTTGCTCAAAGCAATATTTTCCCATTCTCTCATTGAACGTAAAATAAAATAACTGATTTCATTAAAATTCTCAGGAGATTTAACCATATAATTGAACGCTCCAGCTTTCATGGATTGAACCGCAATTTCTTCACTTCCGAAGCTGGTCATTATTATTACAGGTATTTCACTAAATTGATTAACTATATCCATTCCGCTTCCGTCAGGAAGTCTCATATCGCAAAGTATGATATCAGGTTTGCTTAAATTATATTCTTCGACAGCTTTACATACTGAATCAGTTCTTATTACGTTTATATTCGAGGATTTATTTTTTATACTTCTATTAATAATTTCATAATGTTCTTCATCATCTTCAATCAAAAGTAAGTTTATAGTTCTGTCCATAATATAATCTTTATAATCAAAACGGTGCTTTATTCCAAATCAACCAGTAGTATCCTAAATTTTCCATCAACTTCACAAATTTATCGTATTCAAGAGGTTTCACAATATAACTATTAACTGAATTAGTATAAGCCTTTGTAACATCCGCTTCCGCATCTGAAGAAGTTAAAATTATTACAGGAATTTGTTTTAATTTATCATCGTTTTTTATATTTCTTAATACTTCTATTCCATCAATCTTAGGAAGTCTTAAATCCAAAAGTATGATATTTGGAGTGGGGTATTTAGTCTTATCTGAATATTCATTTTTTTCAAACAAATAATTCAATGCTTTTTCTCCATCATCAACATGAAATAACTTATTTGAAATTCTATGGGTTTTAAAAGTCCTGAAAACTATTTCTGCATGATCTTCATTATCTTCAACAAGCAATATAGTCAAACTTTCTCCATTCATAATATCAATGTACCACCTTCTTCTAAAAAAATCATAAAATTTTCAAAATATTTGGATACATTTATCTTATGCTTCATAATTTTAATAGCCATCAATATTTCATGTTATTTTCAATAATTAAGCATTTTTGTATTTTTAAGCATTTATATATTATGACATATATTTTGTCAATGTCAATATTATTCTTAAATTCAGAAAATATCAATGCAATTATGCCTGATCTTAAAATTATATTATTATTTCACTTTTGCAAACGATTTACCTGATTCCTGTTGCGATGAAGGTTCAGACAAATGAGCTAAAACCAATTTCCATTTTTTATTTTTATTTTCTAAAACACAAGTATATCTGTATTGATAAACATTTTTTTCTTTTTTTATTCTAACAATATAAGTTACATAACCTGAAACCCAGGCAGTGTTCGAATTATTTTCAAGATGTACAAATTTTATCGAACATTTCAATTCATCAACTTGCGAAAAATCTCTGGTCAAACCTTTTTTTAAATCTTTCAAATTTTTCGCAATTTCATCTTTTCCTGAACCAAACATAAAAAATTTTTCATCTACGCATTCAATGCTTTTCTCTATATTTTTTAAGGAATACGCGTCAAACATTTCTGTCAAAACTTTTTTAATTTCTTTCTGAATTTTCAAATCAGCCATTATACGAACCTCCAAATTTTTTCAAAATAAAACCACAAATAAACACCGGATATTTTCGGCAAACTGATTACTTTTCAAGTTGATATATTATTTTTTTTCCGCATTCAGGGCAAAAACGCAGGTTATATTCTGCAAAATACGGCTTCAAATACTTACCGCAATTCTGACAATATGCCGGTTTCATAAAAGATCTCCAGTTTTCATCCTGAATTTGTTCAGCCTCTATATTTTTTTCTTTTAAGCCAAATTGATACTGCAGAGTCAAATTATGCATACTATCCAGATCATTATAAGGAACAAAAGCATAATCAAATTCCATACGGGAATATTTTAACCCAAACCCTATACTTATTTTTTTAGAAGCTTCATTCAGTCCATCATATCCCAAACATACAGCAAGAGTATTTTTATATTTCCACTCAATACCTGATTGTATTCCAAAATTATCATAATACGTTTTAACAAAATCAAAATTAAAATCAAAATTATCCAAAATCGGACAACTGAACCCAATCCGGTATGTCCGCGGCAAATTTTCATCTTTTGACATATATTTCAATTTACTGCCGAGATTCAATATTGAAAATCCGGTTCTGATATTTTCATCAAATAATGAAAACTCTTTTTGTACCCCGAAATCAACAGCTACTGCATTTGCAGAATATTCGGCAAGCCGGCTTTTTATATATTTAAAACTGATTCCACTATTAAACCATCTATGTAATGAATATCCGTAACTGACAGCAGCGCAAATATCCTGAGCAGAAAAGTTTCCTAATATCTGATCGAATCCTGTATAAGTTGTTCTATCGAATTTTCCATAATCAAGATACTGTATATAGACTCCAAGATTTTTCCATTGATAACCCAAATAATGATGACTTATATTTTCAAAATATGAAGAATATGAAAAACCAATTTTTGAAACCGAATTATCCGCTATACTTGCAGGATTGTATTTCAAAGCAAACAAACCGTAATTACTGGATGTCATTGCATTGCCTAAACTGATTGATTTTGCTCCTGCTCCAAGCAATAAAAAATTGCCTGAAACACGTCCTCCTTCAGCTTCCGCATTTATTTTCCCGGCGCTTAATATTATCGCTGAAAAAATGATTAAAAATATATTAAACCTTTTCATAATCTCCATTAATAAAAAGAAGTTTTTAAAAACTTCCAAAATTCAAAATATTTTATTTTTTGAGAATTATCTTACAATAACAAACTTACCCGTCTTTTTCCCGCCTGCCTGAGCAGTGACTACAAATATATACACACCTGAAGAAACCTCCTGCCCTTGATCATTCTTAGCATCCCATTGCGCTACATCTGTTGAATTATTCAATTCCCTGTCAACTACTTTCCTTCCGTCAACTGTATAAATTTTCAAGTGTGAATTTACTGCTAATCCAGAAAATATTATTCCTGAATTTACATTGCCATCCTGATAGGGAATACCATTTTCACTAACGTTATCATACGGCACAAACGGATTAGGTATTACAACAACATTATTTAAATCCTGAACTGCTGCTCCGCCGAATAATGTGAACAGCGAAAAATGTTTTACATATCCGGTAATAATATTTTTTTCTGTATCTATCGATTTAGTTTCTAATTGTTCCCACACATTATTCGTTCCATATGTCCATATTAACATATCTTTTTCTTTAATTGAGGTTCCGTCAATAATACCATTATTATCCAAATCATTATATGCGATTGTCAACTCCAGCGGATTAGTATCATAAATTTTTACAGAGGTATCGGAAAAACTTATCTGCAATATTCCAGAAGCGCGCATTTTATCAATTTTACCTAATGCCAGTTTTACAATTTCTGTATCAGGTTTAATTACTTCCATTTGGACAACAGCATTTGTATCAATAGAATTTTTCGGAACAGACAATGCTCCCGAAACATTATTAAAATTATCTTCAGTTGAAACTGCAGTCAATGAAACTTCATTATTCTTACCCATATTCACTTTTTCCGCGACAATAGGCAAACCATCATCTTTAACATTTTTTTTTGAATCAGCATCAGCATGATTTATTTCAATAGTAATCTGAGGCGGACTTTGATCAATCTTATCATCAACATCCGTTGCTACTGCCCGCAGATCATAAAAGCCGTCAGGAAACACTGTAAAATCTGTTAACACAAAATACGGACTGTTATTATCAGGGTTATTAGAGCTGTTATTTGTTTTTGTCGGAACAATGTCAACCCATACAGAATCAGCAGTTGGTTTCATTTGAAAAGTAATGAATTTAACCCTGTCTGTTTTAAACTTTTTATCTGCACCTAACAATAAAATTTCAAATGAATCGGATTGACTGTACTGACTTATTATTTTTGTATAGCAGTAATAACCATTTATAATTCTGTCATAACTCAGCATATATTCCTGCTGTCCTGTTATATTATATTGAATCAGTCTGTTTACCATTACTTTATTAGGATCAATCTCTTTGGTATAAACATTGATATACAGCATACTGTTTAAAATAGATGTTTCAATATAATCAACAGGATTGCCCATTAACGAATTATTAAAATTATTATGAATTTCAGTAATGTAATCTTTTGTAGATTCAAATATTGCCGAATCACTGCTGCTGTACATATCTGCCATAACATTAACGCTGTTGCCGCTGATTTTTTGTCCAGCCTGCGGATGTTTGATATACGCATGAAGTTCAGTTTCAACGCTCTCAACAGGCTGCGGGGTAATGCTTACACTGTTCACGTTTTTTTCTTCAATCCCGTTTTCATCTGCTGCTCTGACGGAAAAATTATATTGAATATTTATTTGAAGGTTATTCAGATAATAATTATATAGATCTGTTGTATCAGAATTTCTGTTAATAAACCCTATTGGAGAAGAATAATCAATTATTCCTGTTCCGCTATCCCAATAAATTTTATACATCACAACATTCTGAGACAATGATTTTTCAAAACTCAATAAAGCATTGCCATGACCATAATCCTGAATCTTAAGATTGCTTGGAGGCATAATCAAAACAGGAAGATCATTTTTCAAATATTTTATTTCATAAATTACACTTTCAATCAATCCCCTTGCATCTATCACTGAAATTATTACAGTATCAACGTCAGCATCACCAATATTTACTGCATCAAATGAAATTGTACAAACAGAATTTGATTTTATAACAACAGCTTCAATAAAATCAGTATCTGTTACTGTAATATTCAAGGATGCAAATGTATCACTTGGATCATAATCAAATATCTGTGTATCAGTAAGTATAAGTTCAAACGTATCATTATTTTCATAAATAATCACTGAAGTATCCGTAAGATATATGTATGGAGTTTCATTAATATTATCTATATAAAATGTTTCGGAAGTATTGGTAATTCCTTCTGTTTCTGTCCATATTCCGCCATCAAATCCTTTTATTGTCAGTTTATATATCCCATCATTATAATTTTGAGTGTTCCATAAATATGTGCAGGAAAGACCGTCATCAGAATAAGTATATACGCCATTTGTCCAGGAACCTGCGTTCATTGAATCTCCTTCACATAAGAGAGTCCATTCACCGTTATTAAATTTATAGTATATAGAATATCTTTGTATAGTGCTACTGTCAGGGTCGAATGCTGACCAGTTTATATAATTTAATCCTGTCTTTATCCCATTATATAATAATGTATCAAATGAGTTCAATAAAATTACAGGAGGCTCTTCAGGAACAATTAAAACAAAATCTATGCGCATTGACAAAGGATTTGTTTCATATCCGTCATACGCCCAAACTTTAATATATATTGTATCTCCAATATTTTTGATTCCGGAATAATAAATTTGATTTACGTCTGTTTCTCCATAACTAACAAGTTCAATTGCCCCTGTTGTTTCGCGGTACCATTCATAATAATACTGTGCGTTATCAATAATATCTGAATCAGACCACCCATATATGTCCGCTGAAATATACTCGTTTTCAAATGCATAGTCAGGCAATGACACACTGCTTATTATAGGCAAATCGTTTATTCCGGTTATATTCACTGTATAAGCAATAGAATCTGATAGACCATAGCAGTCTGTAACTGTAATGTATACTGTATCTATTCCATATTCATTAGAAATAAGATCAAATTTCAATGTATCGGATGAATTCCCGTATGTAATTGACACTTTAACTTTAGATGTATCACTGACTGACAACGTCAAAAACTGAAAAGAATCATACGAATTAGAATCTTTTATATTCGATGAATCAAGAACAACATAAAAAGAAATGGAATCTTCCTGTGTAAAATATGAATTCGAGGACATTGTTATCGTTGGAGGGGTATTTGTATATGCTGTTATTGTATCATAAAAAATTCTGTCAAACGAATCAATTAATTTTACAACAATTTTATTTTCATAACCTGATAATGTTGCGGTGCCGCTCCAAATTCCTCCTGCAGACTGAACAAAAATTTCCGAATGTAAAATATCGTTAACATAAATCTGAACAGTATCCTCAGAATGGGTTTGAAATGTTGTTCCGGAAACAATTATACTGGCGGAAAATGTATCATAATTATTCTGCGGAAAAGTTATTGAAACACATGTAAATCCAAAATAATTTACAGCAACTGTGTCATACGTAGCATTATTTCCGCTGCCAGTCAGCAGTTTAGCAATAATCGAATCACCCGGAGAATTCAAACTAACAGTTCCTGACCAGTTTGAATTAGCGGAAGTTATATGATACAAAGATTGCAATACAGAAGAATTATATAAAAACACAGTATCTCCTGATTGAGAATTTAATGAAGTTCCATAAACAGTAATAATTTGACTGGAAGTATCAGTATTATTAAACGAATTTAAAATTTTTATTTCAATATGCGTATCAGGTAAAATAATATCTGTAACTTGCCTGATCAATGAAACGAATGTTGTTTCACCCATTATGTTCAAACTGCCTGTGCATACTACTTCAATAGTATCTCCATTCCGCGCCATAAGTATATTGTCATTTAACAAACTATATTCCTCATTTAAACGTGGATACGTAAACTTCAAAGTATCAATTCTATAAATTTCCGAAGCTATTGATGTTTCAGTTAAATAAAAATTTATGTTTTCGCCTGTCCTTAAATTTGTAATTCTAACCGGAACAGTGTCTATCAGTAATTCCGAACTTCGCCCTGAATTGCCGTAAACCTGAATATAAAAATTTTTATCAATCGAAAAATCCGCTGTATCTTCTTCATTAAACTCTTCATTCATAATTTTCAGATCTATAACTTCCGGATGCCTGTTAGATGCAGAAGCGAATAAAACAACTTTACTGCTCACATTAGACTGTATAATTTTATTATACGCTACTGCTTCAACAGTATCTCCTTTTAAAATATGAAATAATTGATTGGTTTGATCAGTATAATTTGGTGTATCCGGACTTATATAAGTTACAAGTGTTGGAATATTTAAAGGATCAACAACATACTGATTTGAAGCTGCATCAGTTTCAATCAACCTTATTTCAAGATCTGCAGAACCATATTCGGAAAGGAAAGCATAACCTGAAGTATCCTGAAATATCTGACTTTTAGGATTGACGTTAAGTCTAATATAAATTTCATCGCGCAAAACATCGTTAGAATAATTAGATAAATATATTGAACCAAACCATGTGTCTGGATAATCTAAATTATCGCAGGCTTTAATATACAGCTTATTAAATGGAGATTCCGCAGTTCTTTCTGAAGGAGTTAATATAAAATAATAATTTGAAGAATCATAAATATTTATAGAATCAATATTAATCGGAGAAAGAGGAAAAGCTATAAACGATGTATCGCACGCATATTTATCCGGTTCATCTATATCTATGGGAGGTTTGTTCCCAGAAAGAACGCTATTGTATATATTAAATGAATGCCGTTTAACAGGTTCTGCAACAAGTATGTGATACTGATAATTTGTCTGGTCTATAACTAAATTAGTATGAAGTTCCGGAATATCATTATCAGATACTATTGATTTTACATCATCTCTATTGGTATAAATTCCTGAATTTGCAGCAGTTTCTACCATTCTAATATTTATTACATTAAAAGAATCCGAATCATATCCTGCATCCGCGCACCCGTCTAAATTATCTGAATTTGCCTGCTGCACATCTATTATTCCAAAATTATCAGTTTTATACAATTTTACTGTTACATCAAATGTATCGGCAAATAAATCTGAAGATGTAAGTGTGTCAGCAAATGCCCGTAAATAAATATATTTTAAGTTCGAAAGATTGCTTTCTATTGATTGTCCTAAGGTAAGATGCGGAGTTTTCAATATTTCAATATAATTCGAATCAGTCATAAAATCTATTTGGTATATAAAATCCGGCTGATCGAATTCATAATTACATCCTGAATCAGTCTGATTTACAGCACAATAAACCGCATCAGAAAACCAGCTTTCATTCAAATATTTTTTTCCATTTACTATATGAGTGTCAAAAGATGTTATTCTATAGTAATATGTTTCACCTGAAATAATATTGGTATCAACATATTGTAATGTTAACAAAGATACAGTATCAATCATGAATTTATACCAGTCATTTGTATCAGATTGTTTACATTTGAATATATGAAAACCATTCAACCCTGATAAAAACAAATTTTGTTCGTCACTAGTTGGAATTGTCCACGATAGATAAACAGATGTATTTGATAAAACAGACTGAAAATTTGAAGGTGCAGCAGGAGCGACAGTATCTTCTCCTGCTGTTATATCTATTTGAGATGTTCTGAACGGCAGCCAAGAAATTTTATCTTTATAACTGCCGTGAATATAACCGTATATAACAGATGAATCCGTAGTATTCCAATAGTTGTAACTAAAATTGCAGTTAGCCGCTGATTCATTCAATACTCCTGAATCAGAATTTATAGATGACGGAATTATATTGTTAAACACAAAAGTTTCAGATGAGGATGTTCCGCTAATATAAAACGCATATTCTATATTTGAATCAGATGTATTTTGAGAAAAATAATTGTTGTTTGAATTTTCAATTAAAAAACCTTGTTTATTATTATTTGAACTTTTATTATTCGTAATTCTATTATTATCAGAAAAAACAATATAAAAACCATGCCAACCATTAGAATAACTCAAATTATTAATGATTATGTTATTAGATGAAAAATATGAATTAAAACCTATCGAACTATTACCATAAATTATGTTATTTTTAATTATATTATTATCAGAACCGTTCAATAAATTTATACCGCGCAAGTTACAGGAATTCACAAATACATTTTCAATATTAGAATAATCCACATTATTCCATTCAATACCATAGCAAGCATCTTTTATTTGTATATCTTTTATTAAAAGACCTGTTTGAGTATCAGCATATATCCCCTTAACATTTATACTGTCGTTACAATCAATTATTGCATTTAATGAATCAGAGCCTATCAATGAAATATTATCAATACTTATGACTATTGTTTCAGAATATATACCTGCATCAATAAAAATTGTGTCTCCAATGCTGCAATTTGCAATTGCCCGAGTTATCGTTCTGAACGGTGAAGTATTTATGAATCCAAGATTAGTATCGTATCCAACTGCAGTTGTACGAATATCATTTGTTAAAGAAGTATCATTAACATACCAAACATTACTGCCTGCTGTGACTATATAATTAATACTTATTATACTTTCCGAATATCTATTAGATTCGTCTATAACTTTAGCAGTAACCGAATTAATCCCTGGTGATAATGAAATTTCAGAATACCAGTTTCCTGTATCTGTTACTGTAATGGTATTAACCTGATTCGAATTTACATATATTATTATAGAATCTCCAGGATCAGTAAAAGCAAGAGTTCCCCTTATAATCAGACCGCTCGAATTTGTATCCGAATTATTTTCAGGAATTGTTATACTAATTTGAGGGCCGGCGCTAATAAAAAAAGTATCATAAAAAGTAATAGATTCCATTCCTGAAATCAATTTAATATCATAGAACCCAGTAATATTATTATTAAAATTAACGCCGCTTATTGATGTTCTTGGAAAATACCCTCCTGCATAGTTATAATCAATAACTCCAAAAGGAGAAACCATTATAGAATAAACTAAATTGTTCGCTATATTATTATCAGCGATATTTAAAGAATTTTGATTTATCCCGGAATTATAAAAACCTGATAAACCCGCAATATAAATTGTCATGATTTCTAAACTTTCCGCTCTATCAGGATATATCCCGATTTTTTTACGATTACTGTCTAACCAATTCCCCGAAATTTTTTCATTCATTACCAGATATCCGTTGGTTTCAGAAACAATTCCAGCGCTGTTATTATAAAAAACATTCCAGCCTTTAGTATCTATGTTGTCTGTAAGATTGAATATCCCATAAAATCTGCCATACCCGCTTCCGTCCGAATCCCAATAATTTATATTCTGGCAATTAAGACGAATTCCGCCTATACTGAAACCAGAGCTGTCAGGAGCATTATGACTGGGAAAATAACCATAAACATATATAGTGTCTCCTGAATTGCCGGTTCCATAATCAGGGAATATACTGAAAGAATAATCATTCATTCCATAATTATTCTTATAATATCCGATATTAAGCAATGAACCATATGTATTTTCTCCATTATTAAAATCAATTTCAAAACCTATATTTCCAATTTCAGGTAAAACTCCTATTTGCGAACATAATATTTTTTCAAAACCGCCTGAAGCAGATAAAATTGAACCATTCAAAGAATTTATTGTCTGCCCGTAAATTTTTATATTAATATTCGAAGCAGATCTGTTTTTTGAAGAAAAACACGAAACATAAAAAACATTATTTAAATTCACTGAACCGCTGAATAAAAGATCCGGATAAACTCCTAATATCATAGTATCATTATAAACGCTATTAGAAGCTGCATATTTTTTATACATTACCAGATAACCGCTATCATCATTAAATGCTATATTGGCTCCCTGTTTGATGGATTGAAATCCCTTCTTATTAAAACCTGAAGAAAAAATAAATTCACATATATATTCATAATAATTATTATCTGAAAATTTATGGTAAGAAATATTTTCATTTTGCTGAAGAGTAACATCCCCGATTTTAAAAGGAAGAACATCATTTTCCGACTTATTGACAGAAATACCTCTGACATATACTGAATCTCCTGCCTCTCCTAAACCATAATCAGGATAAATGCATAGTATTGATGGATACCCTGAATTTTTTTCATATCCGATTATTATACCCTGCGTATCTACAAAAATAAAATTTTTTGAAGAACCTGAAGAAGTTAAGACAACTTCAAAATTATTAAATCCTTTTTTTGAAGGCGCTGCATTACCAGCGTCAACTGATGTTAAAATAAATCCGCCGGAATAATCATTTTTATCTATAAAATCAAAAACAGATGATTCCCAAGAACCAATTTTTATTTTATAATAAAGATACTGATTTAAATCACCAGAATAAAATTTATTAAATCCTTTAAATCCTGCTATGAAAAAATCACTGAAATAATTTGAACCTGTTGAAATAATTTCAGGCCAGATGCCTATAACTGTATTATTAGCCGGATCATTTTTTTTATGCATAACTAAAAACGAATCGGAAAATATTTGGTTGTTGGTATAAATAGAAACCCAACCTTTTGTATCAATATTTTCTGTAAGATAAAAAGAACCATAATAATTAACGCTATTATCAGTATAATTCCAAAAATTAGCATTGATAGTCAACAGATTTATTCCGGCAATATTAAAATTATTTAAGAAATCAAAATTACCATAATTTATCAATGATGTATTATAACCTCTAATATATATAGTTTCTCCTCTTTCACCCAATCCGTAATTAGGAAAAAAACAAACAGCATTTCCTCCAATATTCCCATAATAACCTGCAAGAATACCATTTGTATCATTAAAATAAATATTATTCTGATTATTTTGTACATCTTCAAAATATATACTGTTCCATCCATATTTGCTTGAAGAAGCTGAAAGTTTGGTAAGTATAAATTTTCCATCAGCAGAAGAATTAATACTTCCTGCAGTTATGCCAGATGCATTGATTTGAATACCATAATTTATTACATTAGAGTTGAATCCAGAAAATCCAGCGATATAAAAATAATCACTAATTCCTGCTGCTATCATTTCAGGATATATTCCGATTATTGCGCCGCAGTTTGCAGAAAAGCCTTCTTTTTTAAACATAATCAATATTCCATTAGTATCATAAAAATAAGCCGGAGAACCATTTTCAGGAAAAATGGTAAGTGAATTCCAGCCTTTTTTATCATAATCAGAAGAGAGCACTGCTCTTATAATATCAAATCCTCCTGACGGTTTTATCCATGCGCTGTCAACCAAATTTAAAAATGAAGTTTCGATTGAAAAATTCACAATTTTATTTTCTGAGCTATTGTTAAATCCTCCAATGC
>JAGOBX010000465.1 GCA_017999075.1 Candidatus Babelota bacterium
GGATATATGATTTTGTAAGAGAAGAAGTTATGAACCGCGATAAATTTTCTGAACTTGGATGGTGGCAGATTGAAAACCGGCTGAAGAATGAATTTGATATAATAATTCCCACTAAAATTCTGGAAAATGTTCAAAAATATTATGTTAGAGCTTTAATAGACAAAAATTTAAAGAAATATTCGAATTTCACCAATTTTGTGAAAATTTACAAAATTCCTAAGAATGTTTTGAATTATGGAAAACGGTATTTTAACGACCAGAAAAAAAGATTGAAAAAGAATCAGGGGACTAAATCAGTTTCATCTGCCAATATAAATATAAATAGAGAAGTAAATGAATATAGTTTTGTGCGTCCTGAAGTTAAGATACCTGAAGACACTTCTGCGGTAATAAAATTGCCGGAAATTCAAAAAAATGAATTTGAAAATTATCATAATAAAAATTCTAATTCCAAAGTTTTGATAGAACCTTTAAATCTTGAAGCATACGATACTTTTATAAAATCCGGATTTTATTCGGAACAAACCGGAACAGATGATGAATTTGAAAAAAAACTTGATGCATTCAATAAATCGCTTCAGAATTTTAAAGAACAGTCTGATAAATCCGAAAAAGAATTTACAGTAAAAAAAGTTGATCCGAAATTGTTTGAAAATCCTTCTCTTGAAAAAGCAAACAGAATTTTTTCTGAAATCAAACAGTCAATAGATAAAAATGAATATAACGATCTTGAAGCCAGAGTGCGCACCACAATTGATAAAACCAGTGAAAATATGGGTTCGGATAAAATTGAAAACAATGATCTTAATTTGCTGAAAAAAGATCTTGAACTTGCAATGGAACAGATAACAAATCTTAATGACGGTATAAAAAATTTTTTGTCACAGGTGGATTCAAGGTATGACGCTAAACTTCAGGCTGCTTTAAAAGAAAACCAGAGACTGAGTCAGCAGCTTGATAATGCCAATAAACTTGCTTCAACTTTGAAAGAACATCTGTTGAAAAAACTTGATGAATCATATAAACAAAATTCGGTTTTGAATAAAAAAAATCTGAGTTTGGCTGACAATATGATTGAACTTAGCGATATTCTTAAGGAATACCAGAATCAGAATGCGGAACTTACTGAACTTTTGAGAAAATCTGTAAATGAAATTGAACGGTTGAGAAATGAAAATAAACAATTGCTTGTAAAACTAAATGTTGAATTTGAAGAATTGAAAAAGGAAAATAAGATTTTAAAAGAACGTTTGGATATTCAAACCCAATCAATTTCGGCTCCGAGAACAGAATTTAATCTTGAATTTAAAAACAGAGCGGTGCAGACTTTAAAATGAAATTTTTTAAAAAATTTATATTAATTGTTTTTATTGTGTTTGCTTTGCAGTATTCATTGTGGGCTAAATACTGCGAAGTTTGTAAAAAAAATTATTCTGAAAAATTTAATTTTTGTCCTGTTCATGGAAAAAATCTTAGGATCAATCCGACACTGATAAAGATTATTCCTGAAAAAAAAAATGACAATAAAATATCGGAGATTGTAAAAAAAAATATTGATGAAGATAACGCTGTAAAAAAAATTATTGAGGATAATGAAAAAGAAAAACTGAAAAAAGAACTGTCTCTGAATACATATGATTATGACAAAACAATTAGTCTTATTAAATTGTATTTTGACAAAGATAAGAAATTAGCCGGTTTTTTGCTCGAATATTTGTATGAATTGTACCCTGAGGATATAGAACTTCTTAAGATTTACAGCTCGTATCTGTTAAGTATTGATGAATTTGATAAAGCTCAGAAGTTCCTTGAAAAAGCAGAAATGATTATTTCTAAAAAAATTCGGGAGAAAGAAAATGAAAAAAACTAAGTTCGGGATAGTAGGGTGCGGGAGAATATCAAAACGCCATCTCGAAGTTCTTACAAATCTTGAAAATGCTGAAGTTGCTGCAGTTTGCGATATAATAAAAGAAAAATCCGAAGATGCAGGGAAAAAATATAATGTCCCTTATTATTTGTCATATGATGAAATGCTGACTAAACATAGAGATATTGAAGTTGTAAATATATTGCTGCCCAGCGGATTGCATGCTTCTGCAGGAATTGATATAATTGAAAAATATAAAAAGCATCTTGTTATTGAAAAACCTATGGCATTGAGAATGGATGAGGCGGACAAACTTATTTCTTCTGCAAATGAAAATAATATTAAACTTTTTGTGGTGAAACAGAACAGATATAACCTGCCTGTAAAAAAATTGAAAGAAGCTGTGGTGTCGGGAAAATTTGGGAAGATAGTCCTTGCAACAGTGAGGGTAAGATGGTGCAGAGATGAAAGTTATTATAAATCGGATAATTGGCGCGGCACTTGGAAATATGATGGCGGAGTTTTAACGAATCAGGCGAGTCATCATATAGATTTGCTTCAATGGCTGGCAGGACCTGTTGAAAGTGTTATAGCAAAAACAACTACCGCTCTTAATAATATTGAAGTTGAAGATACTGCTGCTGTAATAATGAAATTTCAAAGCGGAGCACTTGGAATAGTTGAAGCTACCACTTGCGCCAGACCTGTTGACCTTGAAGGTTCTCTTAGTATTTTGGGGGAATGCGGAACAGTTGAAATAAGCGGGTTTGCAGTAAATAAAATGAAAACATGGATATTTAAAAATGAATTGAAAGAAGAAAGTGAAAATGTTATTAAAGAGTTTCAGCAGAATCCTCCTAATGTTTATGGGTTCGGTCATAGTGAATATTTGAAAAATGTTATAGAATGCGTACAGAAAAATGTTAGAATACCTGTTGATGGAATCGAAGGCAGAAAATCAATTGAACTGATAAATGCAATTTACGAGTCGGTTGAAACCGGAAAAGAAGTTTATATACATTTTAAACCGAAATATTGCAAGCTTGGATATTAATTTTTTTTGATATCAAATTATGGATTCCAATATAATAAATTTTATTAATCAGATAGATGTTCCTTCCTGTATAGTAAGATTAAACGGTGAAATTCTGTCCTTTAATATGATGTTTAAAGAACTTTTTTTCCCTGATTTTGAAACTGTTAATAATAATATTCTTACAATTTTTTTTAATAAAGAAGATTATCTTAACATTGTAAAAAATCTTAAAAATTTTAAAAAATTAAAAAAATCTACAATTGTAAGATATAAGGTGATTCAGAATGACGGAGAAGAAATAAATCTGTTTGCTGATACTTATTTCAGCGTAGTGGAATATGAAACCAAACCATATATGCTTTTTCGTTTTCATGATGTCATTCAACTTGTAAATAACCAGATTAA
>JAGOBX010000466.1 GCA_017999075.1 Candidatus Babelota bacterium
TATTTTTTGGAGGCAGTTTTACCGGTCTTACTTTTGAATTTCAAAAAAAACTTTTAGAATATGTAATAGATTTTGTTAAAGAAAAAAACGCTGTTATACGTATTTCAACTTATCCTGAGTATATTGACAATGAAAAAATATCTTTTTTAAAACAATACAAGGTAAAAATAATAGAGCTTGGCGTCCAGTCTTTAAATGAAAACGTGCTAAAAGCAACCGGCAGATTTTATAACACACAAACAGTATATTACGCGTCAAATATTATAAAAAAAGCAGGATTAAAATTAGGTCATCAAATTATGATAGGTCTACCAGGCAGTTCTTCTGATATCGAGCTTGACACTATAACTGAAATAAAAAAGATAAATCCTGATTATATCCGAATTTATCCAGTGGTTATAGTTAAAAACACTGAACTTGAACAGATGTATATTTTAAAAAATTATAAACCTCTTCTTCTTGACGAAATAATTGACAGATGCGTTAAAATAATGTTTTCTATAGAAAATACCGGAATTAAGATAATAAGAATCGGGCTTCACTCTGAAACAGGTTTTGTAACAAATTCTATTTTAAACACCGGTTCATATCATCCAGCATTAGGCGAACTTGTAAAATCAGAATACATATTCCGCAAAATCAAAAATATTTTAAAAAAAAATTGTAATATTCAAAACCTTAATGTAAAATATCCGCCTAATTGGATAAGTTTACTATTCGGACAAAAAAATAAGTATATACAAAAATATGATGCGTTTAATATTATTTTTTCCGCAGATAAACGTCTGAAAGGAAAAATATTATTATTAAAAAATAAACAAAAAATTGAAGAACTTAAATTTTGAACAAAAAAAATATTCGGAGGATTAATCAATGGATTATTTTTTAACTGAAGAACAATTGGAAATCAGAAATCTTGCCCGCCAAATTACTGAAGAAAAAATCATTCCTGCAAGAGAACATTACGACCGGAATAATGAATTTCCTTGGGATATCGTAAAAGTAATCGCCAAAGCGGATTTATTCAGGGTATTCGTTCCTGAAGAATATGAAGGAATGGGAGCCGGAGTTCTTGCAATGTCTATAGCTACAGAAGAATTAAGTTACGGTTGCGGCGGAACTGCTATATGTTATGCAGCTTCAGCTTTAGGAGCATATCCTATAATTTTATACGGCAGTGAAGAACAAAAATCAAAATATCTGCCTGTAATAGCTTCCGGAGAAAAGCTTGCAGCATTTGCATTGACAGAACCAGATGCAGGAAGCGATGTTGCCAATATGAGAACATCTGCGGTTAAAGACGGCGATTATTATATATTAAACGGAACCAAACAATGGATAACTAACGGGGGAGAAGCTGATATTTATACGGTGTTTGCCGTTACAAATCCGGGAAAAGGCGCACGAGGAATAAGCTGTTTTATAGTTGAAAAGGACACTCCAGGCTTTACTTTCGGAAAAAAGGAAGATAAACTCGGAATTCGAGCTTCAGCGACAAGAGAACTGATTTTTCAGGATTGCAAAGTTCCTGCTGCAAATCTCATTGCAAAAGAAGGAAGAGGATTTTTAATAGCTATGGCTACATTCGACAAATCAAGAACGTCTGTCGGAGCTCAAGCATTAGGTATAGCTCAGGCTGCTCTTGACGAAGCTGTAAGATACTCGAAAGAGCGTATTCAATTCGGAGCTCCTATTTCAAGTTTTCAGGGAATTCAGTTTATGCTTGCAGATATGGCCATACAAATCGAAGCAGCAAGATCATTAGTTTATTCTGTTGCGCGATTCATTGATTCCGGCGCTCAAAATGTAAGTAAAGAAGCTGCTATGGCAAAAGCTTTTGCGAGCGATGTCGCAATGAAAGTTACTGTTGACGCGATTCAGGTGCTTGGCGGATACGGATATATGAAAGAATATCCTGTAGAAAAAATGATGAGAGACGCCAAGATCACTCAGATTTATGAGGGAACAAACCAGATTCAGCGTTTAATCATAGCTTCTCATTTAATTAAAGAAATGAAATCAAAAAAATAAATTTTAAATACAAAAAATTATCAAAATAATTATATTACAGAAATTATGTTTATAATATAAATAAAATATAAGCTGGAGGAATATTAAAAGTTATGCAGTTATCAAAACGATTTGAAAAAATTCCGCCTTATTTATTTATGCAGCTAAGACAAAAAATAAATAAAGCAAAATCAGAGGGAAAAGATGTCATCAGCCTTGGAGTCGGAGATCCTGACGAACCTACTCCATCAGTTATAATAAAAGAATTAGCGAGAGCGGCAAAAGATCCGGACAATCATCATTATCCTACTGATGAGGAAAAAGGAATGTTTGCTTTCAGAAAATCTGTTTCAGACTGGTATATAAGAAAATACGGAGTAACTTTAGACCCTGCTACCGAAATATTAGGTTTAATCGGTTCGAAAGAAGGATGTCATCATTTTTGTTTGTCAGTAGTAAATGAAGGAGATTATGTTTTAATGACTGATCCGGGTTATCCGGCATACAGAGCAAGTATTTTATTTGCCGGAGGAATACCTTATTCAATGCCTATTTTAGCAAAAAACAAATATTTCCCGAAATACGAAGATATTCCTGAAGATATTGCAAAAAAAGCCAAGGGAATGTTTTTATGTTATCCTAACAATCCTACAGGCGCAGTAGGAACTTTAGACTTTTTTAATAAAACAGTTGAATTCGCAAAATCTTTTGATATAGCAGTATGTCATGATTTTCCATACAGCGAAATAGTATTCAGCGGTTATAAACCAGTAAGTTTTCTTTCTGCCGAAGGCGCAAAAGATATAGGAATTGAACTCAATTCACTTTCAAAACCTTACAATATGACAGGCTGGCGTATAGGAATGGCGTTAGGTAATAAAGATTTAATATCAGGATTAAGTAAAGTCAAAGAAAATACCGATTCAGGAATTTTCAACGCAGTTCAGTTTGCAGGTATAAAAGCATTAAACGAATGCGACAGACATATTGCAAAAATGTTAAAAATATATAAACGCAGACGCAATCTTGTGGTGGACATGCTGAACAAACACGGCTGGAATTACAAACCGCCAAAAGGCACGTTTTATTTGTGGATACCAACGCCTAAAAGTATGAACGCTATAGAATTCACAAATTTTCTTTTTGACGAATGCTGTGTTGTAGTCGCTCCAGGTTCAGCTTACGGAGAACACGGAGAAGGATATATAAGAATTTCTGTTACAGTTAAAGAAGACAGATTAGTTGAAGCTATTAATAGAATTGATAAAGCGCTTGAAAAACTAAATTTAAAAT
>JAGOBX010000024.1 GCA_017999075.1 Candidatus Babelota bacterium
CAACAGTAACTGCGCAGATTGAGAAGTCTGTTCCTACGGATAAAAAAAAAGATAATAATCAGGAAACTGATAAAATAGCAGCGGTAAATAAACCGGAAATTCAGGATGATGTTAAAAGCGGCACTGATAAATCAAAAATAAAAGAATCATCGCAGTCAAAAAAGAATTCATCAAAATCCAAATCTCAGAAAAAAAATAAAGAGTATATAATAGAAGTGTATGCTTACAAAACCTCAAAAGAAGCTGAAACTTTTAAAGATATTCTTAAATCAAGAGGATGCGACGCTACGGTTGTAAAATCAGGGAATATGTATAAAGTCAGGATCGGGAAATTTTCTATAAGACGCGATGCGGTTTATGAAGCAAGGCGTCTTGAAAATAAAGGGATTATACCTCATTTTTATATTCAGGAAGAAAATAAATAAACTTAAATAGGCAATTTATACTGACAATAATCAGTATAATTTTATAGTTTAAAGTTAACGTTATTTATATTTATATTAATATTAAAAAATTCAAGGTTTTTATGGAAATAGGTAAAATCATAGGTAGAGCAGTAGCCACTAAAAAAGGGCCGAGACTCGGCGGAAACAGGTTATTATTAATTCAACCGCTCGATTTTAATAAAAAACCGAAAGGAGAACCTTTTTTATCATGGGATTGCGTTGATTCAGGTTCTGATGAAATAGTTATTATAGCTCGAGGCGGAGAAGCAATGCTCCCATTTCCGGAACCATTTCCGCCGATAGACAAAACTGCAGTAGCTGTTGTTGATTCAATAAATTATTTCCCGGAAGCATAGAAAATAAAACAAAATTCATTTAAATTTTTTTTGACAGGTAAATAATATGCAAAAGATATTTATAATAGATACCAATGTTCTTCTTCATGACGCTGATTCAATATTTAAATTTGCTGACAATATAGTAGTGATTCCAATGGTTGTACTTGAAGAGTTGGATACGTTTAAAAAGCGAATGGATGAAGTTGGGAAAA
This sequence comes from Candidatus Babelota bacterium, assembly GCA_017999075.1. GTDB lineage: Bacteria > JAGOBX01 > JAGOBX01 > JAGOBX01 > JAGOBX01 > JAGOBX01. The sequence continues at coordinate 997 of JAGOBX010000024.1, forward strand.
ACTGCAGAGTAGTGTCAAGAATTCTTGATGAACTCAGAACTGAAGGAACAAAACTTTCGGAAGGCGCGAAATTGCCGAACGGCGGATTAATAAAAGTTATGCTGTCTACACCTAATCTTGATAATCTTCCTCCAGAATTAAGGACAGTTACTGCTGACAACAGGATTTTATCTCTTGCAAAGTTACTGAAAGAATCAGGAAATCATGTGATACTTATTTCAAAAGATCTTAATATGAGGCTGAAAGCCGATACTCTTGATATTCATGCTGAAGATTATGAAGTGAATAAAGTTAAAATAGAAGAATTATATTCTGGCGTAACTAAACGGATATTGACTGGAGAGCAGTTTGAAAATTTGAAAAACAATCGTAAATTACAATATGAATCAGATGATTTGTATTGTAATGAATGTGTAATAATAAGTTTGGAAGCCAATGAATCAGAATTGTTATACTGTACATACGACAAGCATGAAAAAATGCTGCGTACAATAAAATACAATAATGAAAAAATATGGGGTATTAAACCTAAAAATGTCGAACAGCTTTTTGCTCTTGATTTATTATTAAACGATAAAATAAAACTTGTAACATTAGTCGGGTTTGCAGGAACAGGAAAAACTCTTCTTTCACTTGCTGTTGGATTATCTAAAGTTTTGGATGAAAACAAATACACAAAACTTTTAGTTTCGAGGCCTGTAATACCTCTTGGCAAAGATATCGGTTATCTTCCAGGAGATGTGTATGAAAAATTAATGCCGAGGATGCAGCCGATATCTGACAATATAGAATATTTGTTTAAGGAATCTAATAGCGGGAGAATAGCCAGCAATGAACTTGAAAATCTTATTGAAAACGGAGTAATCGAACTTGAAGCTGTAACATATATAAGGGGAAGAAGCATACCCGAACAATTTATTATTGTTGATGAAGCGCAAAACCTTACTCCTCATGAAATAAAAACAATAATTACGCGCGTCGGAACAAACACAAAAATTGTTTTGACCGGGGATCCGTATCAAATAGATCATCCATACCTTGATTCAGACAGCAATGGACTTGCGTTTCTTGTTGAAAGATTTAAAGATCAGCCGTTAGCAGGTCATATTACATTCAGGAAAGGAGAACGGAGCGAACTGGCTCAGCTTGCAGCGGAATTATTGGATTAATTATTTTAATTTTTTATAATATTAAGATTTTGAATAATAATGGTTACAAAACTTTTAAATGTTCTGATAATCCTGTTATTCTGTATTGTTTTTCAAGCTGTACTTCATTTTTTTCCTGATATAATTTTAAAAATAGCCGGAAAAGAAATTCCTGATTATACAATAAGCCTTGCTGTATTCTGCATATTAATAACATCTGTTTTGATTTACGATTCTTTTAAAACGGATCAGAGGATAAAACTTGAAATCAGAAATTCAAAACTTCAAATCGACAGCATTTCCAGCAGTTATGAAAATAAGATAAAAGAGTTGAAAAATGAAATCGAATTCATAAACAATAAACTTTCAAGACAACGTGAAACATTAAACGCTGAATATATGCTGAAACTTGAAGAATTCAAGTCGTCATATGAATTCGAAAATTCCCATCGTCAGAACCAAACAATTGAAGAAAAATATAAATCTTTTTTTGCGGATATTCAGAATAGGCATGAGGCAGAACTTATGAACATTTTGAAGAGTTCAGATGAAGGACAAACTATGTTAGAATTGAAAAATAGAATGGAGGTATTGTCGTCTTATTTTAAAGATTTAAGTTATGTCAAATTTTACAGCACAAACATTTTCAGCGATATGCAGTTTCATAAATATGAAGATATTGAATTATACAGCGATAATGCATATATAATCAAATATTTGAGCGGATTAACCAATTTAAAGATTTTTAATTATGAAAAAAATATTGCTGAAACCATTTCAATACTTAATGAGAACGGATTTTCAGGTAAATTGTATTCTGTAGGAAATCCGGTATTATTTAATTTTTTTATTTTAAACAGCATAGATTTATATATTTTTTTTGATGCAGGATATATTCATATAGTTAATAATCATACTCTTAATGAACTGAAAAAAAATTTTCAGAAAACAAAAGAATACACTCAAGAAAATTTTAAACAATCTGAAAAAATAATTAACAGGAATCTTCCGTTTTGAAAACTATTCATCACTTGTTATTAAATGATTATTGGCAATGCCCGTATAAAGCAAAACTTCTTATAAATGAGAATATTAATTTTGAATCTTATTACGGCAAAACCAACAAACATCAGAACTTTTCAAGAAGCATTTATATAACTATACAAGAATTTTTCCGGCAGCAGATAAATAAAAGAAGCAAGGAATTTTTAGAAAAAAGTTTGCGTCAAAACTGGATACATCAGGGATACGCTACACAGGAAGAAGAACGTCAGTTCGGTCTTGAAGCATTGGAACTTTTAGAAAATTTTTATTATCATAATGACATATCGAAAATTCTCAATATAATAAATCAAAAATTGAAATATAAAATTTTTGATTCTGAACTTCAAACTGTATTACAGTTGGGAGAGCATCTTGCCGTTCAGAATAAATTTATAATCACAGATTATTCTACATCATCATCATCTACTAAATATATTAAAGATAAGTATGATGCAATAAATGATTTTAATGTTATCAACAAAATTTTAGCTGTATATTTCAATTATAAGACAGACACTGTGGTTTACAGAAGAATTTTTTTACGATACGGGAATACTTCTGAATTTACTGCTGATATAAATATTATAAACGAGTTTATAAATCATATACAGCAAAAAATAAAAGATTTTTCAATGGAAGAAAAATTTGAACGAAAGATAGGCAGGCACTGCAGTTACTGTTCTGTAAATACAATATGTCAATTATCAGAAAATATAAATTATGCAGATAACCCTCATTTTTTTAAACTTTTACGATTTTTAACAGAACTTTTGCGTGCTGAATTCAGTTTCAGCGCTCTTGAAAATTTTATAAAGACGAATATAAAATCAATCGTTTCAGGTCTTGAAAATTTTGAAATACTGGATACTTCAAAATTATTGAATGTGTTCGGAAAAGAATTTGCCGATTATGTGATGCTTAAAACTGAAACAACCAGTGTAAATTATATTGAAATAGAAAAAAGTTTTTATTATTTTGCTTTTCTTGGAGAATATGAAGAAACTAATCATTATCTTGTTTTTCGTGTTGAAAAACCACTGGATCTTGATTATATTCTTAACTTGAATTTATTGTTGTCATATATTAAAATAAAACTTGATCAGATAAATTTTTATCAGTTATCTGTAAATGACCGGCTTACAGGATTGTATAATCACGGATATTACAGATATATTTCGGAAATTGAGCTGAAACGCTGCAAACAATTTTCAAAACGGCTCGGTATTTTTTTGTTTGACATAGATCATTTTAAAAAATTTAATGATGTTTACGGACATCAGGTTGGAGATTATGTTATTGCTAATATCGGAAAAATATTTAAAAGCAGCGTAAGAAAAAAAGATATAGCAATTCGTTATGGCGGAGAAGAATTTGTTGCTATTTGTCCTGATATAACAGAGGAAGAACTTTATAACCTTGCTGAATTCATAAGAAATGCTGTTCAGAATGAATTGTTTATACATAACGAACTCGAACTGAAAGTTACAATAAGCGGCGGAATATCAGTATATCCGGAAGATTCTGAGAATATACTTGAACTTGTAAGGATAGCAGATGAAAGGTTATATGCATCAAAACATAATGGGAGAAACAGGGTGACACGGGTTAGTGAAAAAAATTAAATTTATTTTGATTTTATTTATTTTATTTTCAGGTGCAGTATTTTTATTACTTCCTGAAATTATAAGATTTGTTGTTATAGATAAAGCAGAATATTTATTGAAACGCGATGTTGAGATTAAAGATATTGATTTTAATGTTTTTAAAAGAAATTTGAAAATTGACGGATTAACAATTTACGAACCAGATAAAAAAAATACGCTGCTTAATATAAAAAGGATAAATATAAATTTTAATTTATCAAAACTTATCAATAAAAATATATTTGTTTATAAAATAGATTTTTTTTATCCTGTTATTAATGTTAAACAAATTGAAAATAAATTCAATTTTGATGATATTGTCGAATTTGTTAAAAATCAGATGAAAGATTCTGATACTCAATTAGAATATATTTTGAGGAATATTAGAATTACCGGCGGAATTGTAAATTATATTAATCCTGTTTTCGAAAATAAAATTATCATATCAGGAATTAATTATGTTATACCTGAATATTCAGATAAAACAGATACTGTTCATTCGAATATTTGTTTAAGTTTAGAAAAGATTGGAAAAACAATAATTGATATTGATTTGAATAAAAAAACATCTGATTTTTTTGGATATATAAAATTGTCTGATTTTCGTATTGACGAAACTCAAAAAATAATTAATCGTTTTATAAAATCAGGATTGTCTGTTTCAGGGGCATTATCTTCCGACTTTTCTTTTATAGGCACATTCAACCCTTTTTCACTTAAAATAAAAGGAAATACTCATATAAAAAAAATGAAAATTGTTGATTGCGATTATCATAAAAAAATAATAAGTTCTGAAAATTTGCATATTGAAATTTCTGATATACGGTTTCCGGAAAATATAATAATTGCAGATTCTTTTGCAGCGGACAATGTTGACATCAGCATAGAACTATTTGATAAAAATAAAACTAATATAGATAACGTTACGTCTTTTTTTAAAGATATAAAAACAGGAGATAAGACAGTTAAACCCGAGTATAATTTCATTTTAAAGAAAATGGATATATGTAATTCTTCAATTACATTCGCTGATTTTAATTTTAAAACCCCTTTGTTTTACAGGATACAAAATATTGTTTGTAAAATTGAAAATTTAAATCAGAAAAATGATAAGGCATATGAGTTGTTTTTTACGGGGAATACTGATAATAAAGATCAAATTAAGGCAAAGTTAGAATTAGATTTGTCAGACAGGCTTGGAATAATTTGCGATATAAAATTGAAAAATTTTAATTCACAGAATATTTCCAGGTATTTTGAGAAATATACAGGATACAGTTTGTTATCCGGAAAAATTAATTTTAATGTTTCCGGAAAAATGACTGGGAAAAATATAAATCTTGATAATCAGGTAAATTTAGATAAAATTATAATAGACGAAAATACAGTAAGCGGAATAAAACCTTCATTTCCTTTAAAAAATTCTTTTTCCAATCTTGAAGACGATAAAGGACAAGTAAACCTCCGTTTGCCTGTAAAAGGAAATTTTTCCGATCCTGCATTTAATTTAACAGGAACCCTGATAACATTAGCTGTTAATTCAGCTATGCAGGCTCCTAAATCTCCGCTGTCGTTTTTTTCAGGGTTTCTTAAGAAAAATCAGAATATTAACAATGAAAAAAGTATTTCATTGGAGTCAATAGATTTTTTGCCGTATGATTTTATTCAGACAGAAGTTGAAAATTATCAGAAGAGAATTTTGAATAAGTTTTTTTCCGGAGAGTTAATAAATAAAGTTTCTTCTGTAAAATTTTTTCAAAAAAATAATTTTGAAATTGAAAAAAATATTGTTATAAAAAATGCGGCAAAAGAAAAATTTTACAGGATTAAAAATAATATAGACGAAAACAGAAAATTGCTTCAGAAAGAAATTATTGAAATTTCAAATATAAAGGAGACAGATAAAGAATTTATTGATTACATCCTGAAAAGTCAGCCTGAAAATATCAATAAGCTAAATATTGATTTTATTGAAGGATGTTCAAACGTGGTTGATTTAGATGAAATTGAAAAAAAAGTTTTTAGCATTGCAGATAAAAGATATTCTAATTTAAAAAAATATATTGAAACTAATTTTAAATCATTTTCCAAAAAAATTATTTTTGAAAAAAAAGATTTGTATTCGAAAGAGGAAAAAAATGATTCGGTTTGCGGATTTGAAATAAAACCTCAATTTCCTGTCAGATGAATTTATAAGTATAAATCTACATTATATATATTATTAAAGCCTCGGCAGAACCTTTTTCTATTTAATTTTAATAAGAAATAAATGCATAATAAGTAAAAAATACTTTACATCGGCTTTATAATAAGTGAAAAATAATAATTTTAATATTTTGATAATAAAAAAGATAAGTTTTAGTATTATTATTATATTAAAATTTGCATACTACAAGGTACAAATATAAAAATATTCAAAAAAAATATGAAAATATTAAAATTATTTTTTATAATTTATTTTATAAATATCAATAATGTTTACGCATATATTGACCCTGGCAGCAGTTCATATATTTATCAATTTTTAATAGCCGGGATATTCGGCGTATTTTATATGTTTAAACAAAAAATGAAAAATTTGCTGAAAGTAATAAAAAAATTTTTTATTAAATAAATCGGGCTAGTTAACAACCAATAAAAATGGATGGAAACCGGACAAGACGAAGAAATAGTTTCATTTAGAGATCCAGACGGATATATTTTTATATCTAATGGAGAAATATACAGACAGGTTAATAATTGTTATAAAATTAACTATGACAGACTGATGTCTTCAGGATTATATGAAACCCTCACGAGTTTAAATTTATTAATTCCTCACATAGAAGAATATGAATTTGAGTATTCAAAAAAGAATGATTCATATAAAGTTCTTAAACCTGAAAAAATTAACGTAATTGCATATCCGTTTGAATTATGTTTCAGCCAGCTCAAAGATTCGGCTTTGGCTGTTTTGAACATAATGGAAAAATCATTAAGTTATGATATGATTCTAAAAGATGCATCTTCGTATAATGTGCAATTTCATAATGGGCTTCCTGTTTTTATAGATACTTTATCTTTTGAAATTTATAATGAAGGAGAACCATGGATAGGTTATCATCAATTTTGCAAACATTATATTGCTCCTCTGTGTTTGATGAGATATCTGGATGGAAGAGCAAATAAACTGCTTCAGGTTAATTTGGACGGATTGCCTCTTGATTTATGTTCGAAATTTCTTCCTGTTAAATCGTATTTTAGTAAACTTGCTTTTATTCATATACATTTGAACTATAAATTAGGAACCTTCCTATCGAATGTTAAATCATTGAATTCGTCATTATCATCAATAAAAATCAGTAAGGACTCATTATTGTCATTAATTCGGAATTTAAAAAAATATATTGAAAATACTAAATTGAAAGAAAAAAGTGTTAAATCAGTCTGGGAAAATTATTATGAAACTTCTAATTATAGTGAATCTGAATTTGAAATCAAAAAACAAATTGTGAAAAATATGGTCGATAAAATTAAATCAGATGCATCAAATTCGCTTGATATAGGAGCAAACACAGGAGTTTTCAGCAGACTGCTTGCGAATTCAGGAATATTTACAGTATCAATAGATAATGATATGAATTGCATAGAGCAGAACTATATTCAAATGAAATCCGAAAATATTAGAAATCTGGTTCCGCTGAATTTTGATTTTGTTAACATATATTCAAGAACAGGATGGGCAGGGAAAGAGCAGTTATCATTGTTAGACAGATTTAAACCTGATTTATGTTTAGCTCTTGCTGTAACACATCATTTACGGATAACATCAGGGATACCATTAATGATGCTTGCAGATTTATTTCAAAAAATCTGCAAGTATTTGATTATTGAATTTGTTCCTAAATCAGATAAACAAACAGCAAGTTTATTAAAATTCAGAAAAGATATTTATTATGATTATTCCCAATTTACTTTTGAAGCATCATTCAGCAGGCATTTTAAAATTTTGCAGAATGAAACAATCGGAAACACAGGAAGAATAATATATCTTATGCAGAAATATTAGTTTCAATCTACAATATTAAATTAAATCGAAAATAATTAGGTAATATAAAAATAAGATGTTAGATAAGATAATCCTGTATTTTAAAGAAAATTATATAATATATATATATTCGGTTATACCTATATTCTTTTTATATTCAATGAATATATACGAAGTTTCTTTTTTTCAAATTGTCAGGTCTGTTATAATAACTGCTGCAGCAGTTTTTATTTTAAATATTTTAATATCTTCATTTTTAAATATTAAATCAGAAAAACAAACAGTAATATTTATAATTCTTATAATTGCATTTTTTTCATTCGGTCATATTGAAAATATTCTGTTTGAATATTTTGAAGGAACCTACTTTATGGAAAAGGTTCCCCTTATATGGACATTACTTGTAATACTGATCTGTTTTTTAACTGGCTTTTTTTGTAATACAAAAAGTATTTTTGTGGTAAAAAAAATTATGGTAAACACAGGAATATTTTTGTTTTTTATAATTTTGTATAATATTACGGCGAAAACATTAGTATGGACGGAACATAAGGAAAATTATAGTTATTTAAATAATATAAAATCATATTCCCGGAAAATTTCTGAAAAAACGTATAAACCGAATATTTTTTTTATAATTTTAGACGCATATCCAAGAGAAGACATTTTAAATAAAATTTTTAATTATGACAACAGCGATATAATTGAATATTTGAAATCAAAGGGATTTTATTGCGCGCCGAAATCAATGAGTAATTATCAATCAACGCATTTAAGCATGCGGAGTATGTTTGGTATGCAGATTGTCCGTGACTGGAATGAACTGAGAGATCAAAATATATTTAATGAAGAATATACAATGAAATATATTTTAAGGTCAAAAACAATCGAATTTTTAAAATCAATAGGATATACTTACGCGGCATTCTCGCCGAATATTGGAATGGGAGACTGGACTGTAGCAGATTATATAATCAAAACCAATATAAAATTTTCATTAAATTATTTTGAATACATACTGATGAACAATACGATGATGTCATTAGTTTGGAAATTCAAAGACGGGTTTAAAATGTGCAGGAGAAAAAATTTAAATCAGTTATCAGATTTGGCGAGTCATAAAATGTTTAAGATACCTCAGCCATTTTTTTTGTATGCTCATATATCAGCGCCTCACCCTCCGTTTGTATTTGATGAAAACGGGGATTGGATAGAACTTAATCGAAACTGGATAGATGGTGAGGGAATAATAGGCAAGCTCATAAATCAGGAAGAATACAGAAAACTGTTTGTTAATGAGGTTAAATACATAAATAAACAGTTAATAAAAATTGTGGAAAACTTGTTCGGTATGAAAGATAAGCCAGTAATAATTATTATGGGAGATCATGGCAGCAGATCAATTACAGACAGGAATGATCCATATTTTGCAAAAGAAAAAGTTTATAATTTTTTTTCTGTGTATCTGCCAGAAAAAAAAACGGCAGAAATTTTTTATGAAAACGTTACAGCTGTAAATGTTTTTCCATTAATCTTTAACGCGTATTTTGATGCTGGTTTTTCTATGCTTCAGGATAAATCATATTTTTATTACTCCGATATTACCCAGAAGGATTTTTCGAAATATGTTATTTTAGAATAAAAAATCATTTATTCTTGATTTTATTCTTAAATCAGTTAAACTTATTTATAAATGGGATCATTTTAAAATTCAGGAAAATCATTGAATATTACTTTATTGTTATATGAAAATAAAAAATAGGTTTATATTTGTTCTCATAGTATTTTTTATTATGTTATTATCTGCGGCAGGTTTTGCTGTTTATTTGACAAAAGGAATAGATTTTCCCTTTATTACAATGAGATACATTCAGAATAAAATTGAATTTAATTCTTTTGAAACTATCAATTATAATATGCCTGTTTCTGAATATTCTTCAAAATATATTAAAAAATATTTTGAAAAAATTAATATCAGTTGGGAAAAAGAAGAAGATGTTATTTTTGTTATAAACGAGTTTGTCAGGAAACATTTAAAACCTGAAAACAATGATTTAAACAGTTTAGACGATATTTTTATTACAGCGGAAAACGGCTCGGAATATAATGCGATTTGTTCCGGATACAGTCAGTTGACTTGCGCAGTAGCACAAACACTTGGATTTAAATCACGGGTAATATGGATGCGCGGCCATACTGTCAGCGAAATTTATTTTGAAAAGACAGGATGGATAATGATAGATACAAACGGAAATTTAATGTTTAAAAACAAAAATAACGGGTTGCCCGGCTGTTTGATAGACATCATTTTTGAATTTGAAAATTTTATTCCTGTAAGGATAAGTAATGAAATGGCAGGAAACGATTATGATTATATAAAAATGAAAAATACATGGATTTACAGAAATAATCCGGTTATTGTAGTTATTGAAAATTCAAATTTGCTTTCTTTTACATCGAACAGCAGAAATCCTGTTAAAGTTTTACAATATTTATTTGGAAAAGAGATTGCAAACGGCATTCAGTTTTTTCATAAAGGCGGCTCAAAATTAGGGAATCAGAGATATAATGTTATTATTTTTTTATTTTGGGAAATTTTATTGGCTGCATCAGCAGTAATAATTTTTTTAAGGAAACGCCGTGTATAATCTTATTTTTAATTTTTATTATTTAAAATAATATTAATGGATTCAACTAATTTTGAAATAGTATTTTATTACAACGGAAATAATTTATATTCAATATCAAAACTTGCGGCAATTTTTATTAACACAGAATATGAATCGAATGTTAAAGTTGTTTCATATAAAACAGGACCGCTAAAATACGCAGAACTGAATAAAAACAAATTATTATTTTTCCTTTTTTCATTTACTACTCCGGACAGTTTTTCAATATTTGATACAGTAAAAGAATTGAAAAGATTTAAAAATATAATTTTATTAGCCGGCGGACCTCATAGCACTGCGCTTCCTGAAAATAGTTTGAGAAACGGATTTGATTATGTTTTCCGCGGCGAAGCAGAAACTACTCTTATGAGGTTTTTTAAAGATTATTTTGATTGTAAATTTATTTCAACAATAATAAGTAATAGTGATATTATAGATATAAACCACTATCCTCCTTTTGCATATAATTTGAATTTAATAACTCCAATTGAAATTATGCGGGGCTGCTGCAATAATTGTAAATATTGCCAGACTCCAAAATTGTTTTCTTCTATTAAATACCGGGAACCTGATTCTATAGAAAAATATTTGAAATATTACGGGTTATTAAGAGGTAGATATGTTAATTTTTCTGCGCCGGTGGGAAATTTTTATTTTAATTGCGATTTGGATAAATTAGGCGCGTTATTTGAAAAAGTAAAATTGAATACTGATCTTAAGCTGTGTTTCGGTCATTTTCCTTCAGAGCTGCATCCTAAATTTATTACGGAAGGTTTATTGAAATTAATGAAATTATATTGTGATAATAAAAAAATTTCGATTGGTTTTCAAAGCGGAAGCCAGAAAATATTGGATGATATAAACAGGCACATATCTGTTCAGGAAATGGTTGAAAAAGTTAAGATTTCGAATGCTTATGGATTTACACCGATAATAGATTTTATATTCGGACTTCCTAAAGAAACAAAAGAAGACCGCGCTATTAGCAGAGAATTAATTGTTGATTTATGTAAAAAATATGAAGTTTTGATTCACCCGCACATATATATTCCTCTTCCTGATACGGAATACTGGTTATTGGAACCGACAGATCCAGAACCTGAATTTATGGATTTTTTAGAGGTTCAAACGAATTTAGGCGCAATAAAATTCAATTGGAGAAAACATATAAAAATGCGCAGACAAATAAAAGAACTGCGCGATAGTTTGTAATTGACATTTAATTAAGCTTATAATATCATTTCCCCCGAATAAAAATATTATATTATTCAGTTTAAGATATTTAATTTAAACACACTATGGGAAATTATTCGAGATTATCATTATCACTTTTTAATTATATATCAATAGGCGTAATAGCTTTTATAATATCATTTTCATTAACTCCGCTTATAAGATTTTTTTCATTAAAATTCGGGGTAGTGGATAAACCTGATTATGTGCGTAAACTGCATGATAAGCCGCGTGCTATAATGGGCGGTCTTGCTATATACATAGCTTTTATTTCAACTGTTATATTCTGTTATTATTCCATAGAACCTTTTTATAAACTGATGCCATTTAAAAATTATACAGGTCTGTTGATTGGATCTTTGCTAATGCTTATGATAGGTATGTTTGACGATATTTACAGCTTGACTCCTTTTTTAAAACTTTTTTTACAGATAGTTCCTGCGATAATTTTATTTTATTATGATTATAAAATTGATCTGTTAACGAATCCGATATCAGGCGAAACCATAAATCTTATTGAACCGGTAAGTTTTGGTTTGACAATAATCTGGGTAATATCATTGACTAATGCCATAAACCTTATTGACGGTATGGATGGACTTGCAATAGGCATAACAATAATAGGAAGCGCTACTTTATTTATAATAGCTTTAAACAGAGGAACAGAAGATATAGTTTCGGCAATTTTAACAGTGTCTATTTTGGGAGCAGCGGCAGGATTTATAAAATATAATTTTCCTCCGGCTACAATTTTTATGGGAGATACAGGAAGTCTTGTAATAGGGTTTATTATGTCTGTAATAGGAATAACCGGTATAAATAAAAGCACTACAGCAATTGCGTTAATGGTTCCTATAGCTGCGGTAGGGTTGCCTGTTTACGATACTTTATTTGCGATTTTACGAAGGACGAGGCGCGGGAATAAAATATTCAGCGCAGACTCTGAACATATTCACCACCGGTTATTAAAAGTAGGATTATCTCACAGGCAAACTTTGCTTTTGCTGTATGGATTAAGTTTATATTTTGGAGTTATTGCGTACGCATTTTTGAAAATTCCTAATCAAATGGCTTTGCTGCTTTTGATATTCTTTATATTCAGCATATTTGTTCTTGCATCATACTTGAGAAAAAAAGAAGTTAAGATATACATAAGGAAAAAAGAAGAATCTTTACGTAAAGAAACAGAAAATAATAGTAACGAAAAATAGGAAAAATGTCTGGAAAAACTTTCTTTGATATTACTGGAAAATATGCGGAATTGAAAAATTCCAAATATGTGATAATATCTGCTCCGTTTGATGGCACAAGCACATGGAGAAAAGGCGCCGATAAAGGTCCTGCCGCTATATTTAAAGCATCACATTACGTCGAATTGTATGATATTGAAACAGGAGTTGAAGGTTATAAGAGCGGTATTTATACAGATACTGAGAAACGTAATTTTTCTACTTCAAAATCAATGATTTCATCTTTGAAAAAAGCTGCGGCAAAATATATAAAAATGGGGAAAATACCTGTTGTTATAGGCGGAGAACATTCTATATCAATAGGATCTGCTTCTGCAATATCTTCATTTTTTTCTGATTTTACTTTTTTGCAGTTAGATGCTCATTCTGATATGAGAGACGTTTATGAAGGTTCCAGTTATAATCATGCGTGTACAATGGCTCGTTTAAAAGAATTTGGAGATATAGTTCAGGTAGGCGTAAGGAGTATGGATCAATCTGAAATTAAAAAAATACAGGCTGACCGTATTTTTTTTGCGCATCAAATTTATAATGGCACAAACTGGATTGATTCGGTTGTAAAAAAACTTAATAGGAATGTGTATATAACAATAGATTTAGATGTTTTTGATCCGTCAATAATGCCTTCAACAGGCACGCCTGAACCTGGAGGACTGGGTTGGTATCAGGTATGTGAACTTGTTAAAACTGTATGTAAAAAACGAAATCTTATTGGTTTCGATATTACTGAATTATGTCCTGATGCAAATAAATCGTCTGATTTTTTAGCAGCTAAACTTATATATACTATAATAAGTTACAATGAATCATTTTTTAATAGAAGGGAGAAAAATCTAAAATGAAAAGAAAAGATTTATTAAAAATTCCTGTAGAACATATAGATATTTCGAAGTTTGATTCTACAGAAATTATAGAATCAATGTCTAAGATGTCGTTTAGTTCCCGGGATACTGCAAATGCCGCTTTTATTTTTGAAAAAATGATTGGGGATCCGGATTGTTCAATAATATTGACTTTAGCAGGAAGCACAGGAGCTGCGGGATGTATGAAAATATATTCTGATATGATTTTGTATAATATGGTTGATGCAGTAGTAGCTACTGGAGCAAGTGTTGTTGATATGGATTTTTTTGAAGCTCTTGGATTCAGGCATTATATAGGTACTCAGTTTATAGACGATAGATACTTGCGTAAAAATTATATTGACAGAATATATGATACATACATTGATGAAAAGGAGCTGCAGAAATGCGATCAGGCGGTATGTAATATAGCGGACGGATTAAAACCAGGGATTTACAGTTCGCGTGCATTTATAAAAGAAATGGGAAAATATGCGGTAAAGAACTCAAAAAAAAAAAATAGTCTGGTGCAGCTTGCATATGAAAATAATGTCCCTGTTTTTTATCCTGCTTTTTTTGATTCAATCGCAGGATTCGGTTTATGCATGTATCAGGAAAATAAAAAAAA
>JAGOBX010000025.1 GCA_017999075.1 Candidatus Babelota bacterium
ATATTAAGATGAATATAGATTTTGCTAAGAAATTAGTAAAAGTTCCGAAAATTTATTCGGTTAATTATTTTATGAAAGATGATGCAGGCCAGTTTATGAGTGATAAAGTTGATAAATCAGTGTGGCTGAAATGGATGGAATTGCGTGTGAACAATGAAATAGAAGCAATTAAAACTCCAACAGGATTTATTCCTAAATATGATGATTTAAGAAAATTATTCAAACAGGTTCTTGGAAAAGAATATTCTAAAGAGCTTTATGAAAAACAATTTTCGTTTCGCTGCACAAAATGGATTGAAAAACTTGATCGTCTTGAAAAGCAGTATAAAGAAACTATTCCTGATACTCCTAAAGAATTATATGATGAATATGAAAAACAGAGAAAAAGAATAGTTGAATTGCAATCAAAAAAAGGTGATATTATTAGCCCGTTTGAATTATAATATTCTGGGATATTTCAAATATTATTAATAAATTTTATTATATTTTTTAAGGAGAAAAATTTATATGAATCCAATTGCTATTGAATTGAATGATAAAATTAAAAAATCAAACAATAGTTTATTAGATATGATGTCAGAACTCGGTAAGGAATTGTTTTTTCCAAAAGGCATTTTGACACAAACAGCCGAAGCTAAACAGCATGCGAAAAAATATAATGCTACTATCGGGATAGCTAAGGAAAACGGCAAAGCAATGTATCTTCCGTCATTAATGAAATATTTTAATAATCTTGACATAGATGATATTACTCCATACGCGCCGTCTCCAGGTCAGCAGAAACTCCGTGAAATATGGAAAGATCATATTTTTGACAAAAATAATGAACTTGAGAAGAATCTTAAAATAAGTCTGCCTGTAGTAACTAATGGAATAACCCATGGATTAAGTATAATTGCGGAAATGTTTGTAAATCCCGGTGATATAATAATTATGCCTGATAAAATTTGGGGGAATTACCGATTAACTTATGTGACAAGATATAAAGCTGTGTTTAAGCATTTTCCTTTATTTAATAGTAAGAACGGTTTTAATACCGAAGGACTTGAAGAAACAATCAATGAAGTTAAAAAAACAAAAAATAAAGCAATTGTTTTATTAAATTTTCCGAACAATCCTATCGGTTATTCGCCTACTGTCAAAGAGGCAAATCAAATATCAGAGATTTTGTTAAAATATGCTTCTACTGAATTTAAAATAGTAACAATTTTAGATGATGCTTATTACGGATTATTTTTTGAAAAAGAAGTTTATACAAATTCTTTATTCAGTAAATTAGCTGGTAAAAATGAAAATCTTCTTGCTATAAAACTTGATGCTGCTACAAAAGAAGATTATGTGTGGGGATTCAGATGCGGTTTCATAACTTATTCAATAAAATGTGAAAATTACGAAGAACTTAATGATGCTCTCGAAAAGAAAACAGGAGGATGTATAAGAGGAAATATATCTAATTGTTCAAATGTAAGTCAGTCTGTAATGACTAAATTATTACAGGACAAGGGTGTTTATCTAAAAGAAAAACAAGAAAAATTTAATACTTTAAAACATCGAGCAGAGAAAGTTAAAGAAGTTTTGGCAAACTCGAAATATTCGGAATTTTGGACAATGTATCCGTTTAATTCAGGATATTTTATGTGCATAAAACTTAAGGGAATGAATTCTGAAGAATACAGAAAATTTCTTCTTCATCAATATGGAGTGGGAGTAATAAGTCCGAACGATACTGATATCCGGATTGCTTTTTCTGCAGTTGAAGAAAAAGATATTGAAGACCTTTTTAATGTAATGCTTGAAGCAGCAGCGGAATTCACCAAAAAAGGAAAATGATTTTTATATTTTATGACAGATAAAATATTATTTTTAAAGAATAAATCAAAAGAAATAAGATTGGAAATTGTAAAAATGACTTACCGTCTCGGCGGCGGTCATATAGGTCCGGCGTTATCAGCGAATGATATATTGACAGTATTATATTATAATTTTTTAAATATAATGCCGGACAATCCTTTGAATGAAAACAGGGATAGATTTATTTTAAGCAAAGGTCATGCATGTTTTGGTTTTTATTATATTTTATCTGATTTGGGATTTTTTAATAAAAATATTCTTTTACAAGTCAATAAAGACACTGATACTTTAGGCAGTCATCCAGAAATTAAACCTGAATGGGGAATAGAAATCACAACCGGCTCTCTTGGTCACGGCTTATCCATAGGATGCGGTATTGCGTTATCAGCAAAAATAAATGATAAGAAGTTTAGAACTGTAGTTTTAATGGGTGACGGAGAATGTCAGGAAGGTTCAGTATGGGAAGCGGCTATGTTTGCAAAGCAGCAAAAACTCGATAATTTAATAGGAATTGTTGATTACAATAAATTACAGGCAATTCAGCCAATATCTGAAGCAGTAGACATTTTTCCGTTATCTGAAAAATGGAAATCATTCGGATGGTCGGTTCAGGAAATAGATGGACATAATATTGAACAAATAATCGGATCTTTAGAGAAAATACCGATGGCTACAGGAAAACCTTCAATGATAATAGCTCATACAGTGAAAGGTAAAGGCGTATCTTACATGGAAAATAAACCGTTATGGCATTACAGAAGTCCTGATCAAAAAGAATATGAAATTGCTCTTACGGAATTAAGCTGAAAAACAGTTTTTTTATATGTCTTATAAATGAGATACCGAAAATGGAAAACAAAACAGGTTCCCTGCATCCGGATAATCAAAAGTTTATTCACAATAAGACCGCAATAATATTTTTTATTATTTTTGATATAATTATATTTTGGAAGCTTGTATTACCAGGTTATTTTATTGGCGGAGATATACGTGAATTTATTCTTCAAACTTCATTTTTTGATTCATTGAATATAAATTATAATAATTATCAGTTTTGCGGAGTTCCGTCTTCTGTTCATTTCAGCGGGTTGAACTATATTTTTTCTTTTAATTTTTTAGGACTTTTTTTTTCTGTAAAAACCGCATTTATTTTCCATTTAATAATTCTTCAATTATTTTTTTATAAATTTCTAAGATTATACTGCAAGAATTTAATACCTGCAATTACAGCTGTTTTAATGTTTTCTTTTGGCGGATATACTGCAAATTTATTTTATAAAGGCCACAACACTTTTTTTTATGCTGTTTCGTGGGGAATTGCAAATTTATATTTTAGTATAGTATTCTTCAGAACCTGTAAATTTAAACAGTTGATTTTTTTATTTGTTTCTGCATATTTGCAAATGACCTGCGGCAACCCATATATTGTAATATTTAGTTTTTCTCTAATATTTTTTGTTATTATATATGAATTATTATGCGCGGAAAGCGCGTATGTGTTTAGCACAATAAAAAAAACTGGCATTAAGTTGATAATTATTGTTTTAGTGATTGTAGGAGGTTTTTTTGCGGGAAGCTCCAATTTTGTTAAAACAAATGCAGTTCTTGAAGATTCAATAAAAAAAACAGGATTTAATCTTAATGAATCAAAAAGATATTCGTATTCATTTGGACACCTGATTAATATTTTTGTCCCGGGTTTTTTCGGAAGCTCTCAACTGAGTAATTTTTGGGACAACAGCTTTGAGGATGTAAGCGGATATGTTTCTGTGTTATATTTGATAATATTTTTTTACGGACTGCCTATTATTATAAATAATAGAAAATTAATTTATCTTTTTCTGATTTCTCTTCTGTTTCTTGTAATTTCAATGGCTGACATATTTCCTTTATATAACTTATTATTTCAATTTTTTCCGGTTTTTAAAATTTTTAGAGGACCGGTTCGTTTTTTATTTTTCTTTTCATTTTTTTCCGTATTTTTTATATCAGTATTGTTTGATAATGTCTTATCTTTTCCTCCGCCTCGAAAAATCAAATTAAAAATCATTATGGTATTATCTGTTTTATTTATAGTAGCGGTAAAGTTGAATATAATGCATTTTATTAATGATATAGTTCAATCATTATTTGAAGGACATAATAAATTGAGTTATTTTTTCCGGAAAATGATGATAAATCAATATACTGCGGAAAGTTCTATTATAACATTTTTGTTATTTATTTTATTTTATTCTACTATTTTTATATTTATTGACCGGAAAAAAAGCAAGATTTTGTTGACATTAGTATTATGTGTTGAATTATTTTTATTTTTTAATGTTTATTCATTTGTTAAAATAAATAAAAATGCAGTTTTGAATAATAATTTTTATAAAAAACTAAAAATGCTGTCTGGTGATGACCGTATTTTTTTTGTAAATGATTTCCGTAATATTAATGATCATTTATTGTATAAAATAAAATCTCTTAATGCGTATAATCCGGCAATGCCATTCAAATTTATAGAATATATTTTTTTATCGAATCAGGAAAAATTGAATTTTGAATATGAAAAATTGTCAAATAGAATAGGAAAAATTAATATAAATTCTGCTGTTTTTGATATGACCAATACCAGATATGTCATTTCCCCGCAGGAATTTTCTGAACACGGATATCAATTAATAAATAAAATAGACGGATATTCAATTTATAAAAATGTTTATGCATGGAATTATGTTGAAGTTTTTTCCGAATGGCAGGTTTTAAATGAAAAAGAGATTACTCAAAATTTGAAAAACTTGAAACGCGGTGAAAAAAAATTATTTTTACATAATATGCCTGAAATTAAATCTAATCATGAAAATATTCAGTATAAAATATCGGATTATGTTGAAATTTCTAAAGATGACAAATATTTAATTAAATTTAATGTCGATGTTTGTAATGATGCTGTAATTTTTTTGCCGATAATGTTTGATAAGTTTTTTGAAGCTTATGTGAATGGAAAAAAAACAGATATTATGCGGTCAAATAAAATATTTATTTCTTTTCCTGTAAAGAAAGGATTTAACCATATTGAATTATTGTATAATCCTGATTATTCAGTATTAAAATTTATTTTATCAGGAATATTATTTTTTGCAGCAGGAGCAGTTATTTATAAAAAAACAGTTATTTGAATTTCAGAAGTTTATCGTAAAAAATCCGTTTTAAAAAAGTAAAATTCAGCAGATCATTTTTTTTTAGAAAAGCGTCTATAATAATTTTAAAAAAATGCGCTTTTAAAAATTCAAAATAAAATATTTTTTCACGTCTAATCAAATCAGCACGGTTAAAATCAGGTGTTTCTATTATCGGAATATTAAATTTTGAATCGCATAATTCGTTTTTTATAAAATAATTGTTTTTTACGCATTCATCAAAAAGTTTTGTTCCGGCAAGAGGTGTAGCAAAAGAAGTTGCTACGCCGTTAAGTTTCAATTCTTTAATTTGACTGATAGTTTTATTGAAAGATTCTTCTGTTTCACCAGGCATACCTATAATATAATATGCAAAAATTGAGAGGCCTGCTTTATTGGCGTTTTCAACAACTTCTTTGATTTTTTCATCTGATATGCCTTTTCCAATAATTTTATTTCTTATATAACTGTCGCCGCTTTCTATGGCTATGCATATTCTGTGGCAACCTGATTTTTTCATAATTTGAAGAGTTTCTAAATCAAGGGTTTTTGCTGAAAGCCCGTTTGGAGTATTCCATTTAATTTTAATGTTTTGTTTTATTATTTTTTCGCATATTTGAATGGTTCTGTTTTTATCAAATGAGAAATTGTCATCCATCACAAAAAGTTCATCTATTAAAAAATGTTTTTTTAAATAAAGAATTTCATCCACCACATTTTCCGCGCTTCTTGATCTCCATTTGGGTCCATGCGATAAATACATACTGCAAAAACTGCATCTGTTCGGGCAAGATCTGCTTGTTATAATGCTTGCCTTTCTTTTGAATCCAAGTCCGTATAATTTCATTTTATAATTATTATAAAAGTTAAAGTTAATGCTTTCTCTGTCAGGGAAAGGAATTTCATCAAGGTTATTTATAAAAATTGATTTAGGATTAATTACTATATTTTTATTTTGTTTATAACCTATGCCGTCTATGTTATTCAGAGGCGAGTTATTTATTATATTTTTTATAAGTTGCGCAAAAGATTCTTCTCCTTCGCCTATTATTAAATAATCAATATATTCTGATTTTAATGTCAGTTCTGGAAAAATAGTAGGATAAATTCCGCCGACAGTAATTTTAATTTCTTTATTTTTTTTTTTGATTATCTCAGCCAATCTGAACATTTCGGATTTACGCATAGAAAACATATTAGTTAAACCTACCATATCAGGATTAATTTCATTTACTTTATCTGCTATTTCATGAATAGTTAGTCCATATTGGTAATGGTTTATTTTTTTTTTGACGCCGGTTTCTGATACCGCATCTATAATATTAACATCTACAGAATCAGATAATTTTTTTTTCAGATATGAAGAAATATATAATAATCCTATAGGTTCCATTAAGTAAAAGTTTCCAGATTCGAATTCAAAACCAGGATTTATTAAAAGTATTTTATATTTACTTTTCAGCATATGTAATAATGTTCCCCACGTTTAATCCTATTTTTAAATCTAATAATTTTAACAATCCGGATAATTTGATAAATATGTTTTTTATTTTATAATTTACAGGAAGCATTTCAATCCAGTATTTAAGTTTATAACTGTTTTTTAAATTTTTTACTTTAATATTTTTGAATCCTGATTCTGCGAGTAGTTTTGATATAGTATTTTTATTAAAGTAATAAATATGTCCTAAATTTATAACAGGATTTTTTTCTCCTAAAATAAAAGTCAAGTATGAATCTATGTTGTGAGTAACCAGTATAATTTTTCCGCCATGATTTAATAAGGAAAGACAGTCGTTTAAAAATTTATCAGGTTCAAGCAGATGATCCAATACCATAAACGCGCAGATAACATCAAATTTTTTGCCGTTTAAAGAATCTTTTGAAAATACATCATTTATTATATGCTTTTTTATTTCCGGATCAGAATTGGAAACAGCTGTTTTTGAAGGTTCTATTCCGCAAACATTTTTTATTCCGAATTCAAGGGCTTTTTTTAGAAATATGCCGTCGCCGCATCCTATTTCAAGAAGATAATTATCTTTTTTTATATTAGTTTTTTTTAAGAAGTCAAAGTAAACTTCAGCAGCGTCATTGCTTTCCGAAGTATGTTCATCGCTGCTGTTTTTGTACAATTCGCTCAGTTCATTTTGATCAAGCACAGGATTTGAAAAATGCAGACCGCAGTTATTGCATTTTATAATCCTGTAATGTTTCGTATTATTCCTTGCGCGCGTAGAAACAAAATCTGATTTTATTTCATTTAAAGAAATATTTGCTTTAAATTTTTCAATAATGTTATTATTATTTTTGCAAAAAATACATTTTGTATCAATCATATTTTTATTTAATTATAATTATCGGCGCTCAATTGTTTTCTCTGTTTTTTTGAAGATCAGTTATTATTTTTGATATTTCTGCTTCTTTGTCGAATATTTTACCGTTATAGAGTATTTTGCTTCTTATAAATTTTGGTCTGTTCTTGATTTCTTCTGTAATTTTTCCTATATAATCTCCGAGAATACTTAAAGAAATTAATTGAAAACTGCCAAGCCCGAGCATTAAAAGTATAATTGTTGTGGTTCCGCTTGCGTTTACAGGAGGTTTGATAAAATAAGCTGTTAAATAAAATATAGTAAGAGTTAACGTAATAAAAAATAAACATACGCCGATTGTTTGTATGTAATATAAAGGCTTCATGCTGAATGAAAAAATTCCTTTTTTTGCCCACCAGATATTTTTGAAAAAATTGTTTGTACTTTTTCCAAACAGCCGTTCGCTTCTTATGTATGGAACTCCGGTTTGTTTGCCTCCGACCCAGGCTCGAAGTCCTCTTATAAAAATATCTTTTTCAGTGAAAGTTAATAATTGTTTTATAATTTTTTTGTCTAATAAAGAAAAATCCCCGGCATCAACCGGTATTTTAATATCGGATAGCTTTTTGAAAATACGGTAAAAAGCTTTATAAAAAAACTGCATATATAACGGAGCTTCTCTTTTTATGCGTTCACCGTAAACTATCTCGTATCCTTCGTTCCATTTTTTTATAAAATCAGGAATTAATTCCGGAGGATCCTGTCCGTCTCCGTCCATGAGTACTGCTGCGTCTCCTGAGGCAATCTCCAAACCGCTTATAAAAGCTGATTGCGATCCGAAATTACGCGAATGAGTGATACCTACAATATGATTGTCATTCAAACTTAAATTGTAAATAACTTCTTCGTCATTAGCAGGACTGGAATCATTAACAAATATGATTTCGTAATCATAACCTGTTTGTTTGAAAATTTCAGTAATACGTTTATACATTACAGGTATTGCCTGATTATCTTTGTAACATGCAAGTATTACAGAAATCTTTTTTGTTTTTTGTGGAATATAAACAAATTTCAATCGATCCTCTGCTGCTTTTTCCCAGTCTGCAGTTAAACTCAATCCTTGTTCAAATGAAATGGAATATTTCCAGTTCATTATTTTTTCTGCAAACGCCGGGTCTCCATACCAATTGCTTAAATCCCATTTGCGGTTTGCCATTGCTCCAAAAACAGGTTCATCATTAATATTAAATAATTTTTTTGCAGTTTGTACTGCTTCTTCAATTGTTGTCTTTTTTCCTGAAGCTACATTTAATGAAATTCCAGGATTTGATCTGCATACTTTTAAGGCTGATTTGACAAAAGCATTGGTAGCGTCATCTATATAAACAAAATCGCGGGATATATTTTTGTCAACAAAATTAGGCAGTTTTTTTTTAAGGCAATTAAACAGAAGCGTAGGTATAAATCGGTCTCTTTCTTCCCATGGTCCGTAAATAGAATATAATCTTAAGTTTACGGCAGGAAAATTAAAAATTTTACCATAAAATTTTATCAAATAATCAGCGCCTACTTTTGAAACTGCATAATCGCTGTTAGGAACAAGTTCGTCTGTTTCTTTAGGTTTGCTGCAGTTTAGTCCATATTCAGAAGAACTGCCTGCCTGAACAAAAGCGCTGCATCCGATATCAGATAATGTTCTGATCAAATTTAATGTTCCGATATAATTGGTGTTATGTATTTTTTCTATATCATTTTGTCTTGCGTATGAACCGTAGGCAGACAGATTGAATACGGTCATAGGTTTATATTTATCGATTTTATTTTTTAAATTTTCATAATCAGTTATATCAAGATTTATAAGTTTTGAGGAGTCGATTTCCCGTAGCCGCCAATTTTTTTTGGGGTTTCTTGAACATGCAAAAACATCATCTCTGAACTTTTGTAAACTGAAAAACAGGTTTGCTCCGATAAAACCTGAACCGCCTATTATAAAAATTGGTCCGGCTAAATTTTTCGCCTCTTCTATTTTATCGTTTTGCCAGAAACAAGGATACAATTTATTGTTATTCATTTGCCAGCTCCTTTAACCTTAGAGCAATATTGGAACTATCAAGACCATTTGTCTTCTGATGAAATTTTTGACTTCCGTATAATCCGTCGGGATAACCTTTAGCGAAAAGATGAGTGAATTTGCAGTTGATATTTTTTTCCATTAATAAGAGAGATAAGTTTTCTCCAAGCCCGCCGCGCTTTACATGTTCTTCTATTATTAATATTTTTTTTGTTTTTTTTATGCTTTCCAAAAGTTCTTCTGATAATTCTAAAACAGGCATTTCTGAAATGACAAACAAATCTGCACCGGATTTTTTTAAACCAGCCAGTTTCAAAGCATCGAACACGTTTAATAATACAGGACCCACTCCGATAATTGTAGCATAAGTTCCTTCGCTAATTTTTCTTACAGGACGGTATTCTGTTAATGCTGCAGAATCAGGTTTGTTTCCAAATCCAAGACGAAGATATGCCGGACCTTCGGAATTCAGCATATTATAAACTATATTATCAACATCTTCATTACAGAAAGGGATGTAACATTTCATATTCTGGAAAGCAGACATCACTGCTATATCTTCTATTGAATGATGAGTTGCGCCCATTATACCGTAACCGTAACCTCCGCCGTTTCCGACTATTTTAACATTCATATTATGCAGACATACATCAAGTCTGATTTGTTCGGCAGGTCTGAATACTGCAAACGGAGCAATGCTGTAACATACAGGAATAAGTCCCTCTGATGCAAGCCCTGCAGCTGCGGCAATCATATTTTGTTCTGATACTCCCATATTTATAAATCTGTTTTGTAAAGAAGCAGCAACATTTTCTAAAGCCATAAACCCAAGATCGCCAGTCAAAAAAATTATTTTTTCATTTGATAAGCTGTATTTTTCAATAGCTGAAGAAAATTCTTTACGCATTGAATTTCTCCGCTTCTTTCATTGCAGTTTCATACTGAACATCATTCATAGGAAGATAATGCCATTCGAATTTATTTTCCATAAATGAAATACCGCTGCCTTTAACTGTTTTCGCGATTATGCATTTTGGTTTATTAGATTTTAATGAATCGATATTTTTAAAAGATTCATTAAGAGAATCGAAACTATTTCCGTTTTCTGCAGTAACTGTTTCAAAATTAAAATCTTTCCATTTATTTTGAAGCGGTTCCAAATCTATAATGTCTTTGCATTTTCCAAATCCCTGTAATCCGTTGTTATCAATTATAACAGTGAGATTAGATAATTTTTTTTGGGCAGCGAATAATGCAGCTTCCCACGTTGAACCTTCATTGCAGTCTCCGTCAGACAATACGCAATAAACATTAAAATTTTTTTTTGTGAAACAGCAGGATAATGCTATACCAGTAGAAAGTGAAAGCCCGTGACCTAAACTTCCTGTACCGAATATTACGCCGTTCAATTTTTTATTACAAGGAGGATGAGCGGCAAGGAGAGTACCGTCTTTATAAAATGTTTTCAATTCTTCTTCACTTATTTTTCCGGATTTGTTTAAAACTGTATATAATGCTGCAGCAGCATGCCCTTTTGATAAAATGAATTTGTCTTCTGGATTCATTTTATAAAAAAATAAATATATTAAAATATCAAGGCAAGATAATGAAGTTCCGATATGACCTGCGTTTGCATTTTTATAAAGCGTTAAAAGAGTTTTAAGGCAATCATACTTGATTTTTTTTAGCATATTTTTCTGTATTGTAATAATAATAAATTTATTATATTGATATATTACCATAAAATAACTCCCAATAAAAATCAAGGGATTTTAATAAATTCTTGTTTTGATTTTTCTGTAATTTTATTATATATTTATTTGTAATATTATGAAAAAATGTTTTTGTATTTTTATAATTATATTTATGATCAATAATTTATTTGCTGAATCAGATGTTATTAAACCTATAATAAAAATAAAAGATATACCTTTACCCAAAGGTTATAAGCGGTTAAATTATGATTTGAATTCTTATGAATATTGGTTATCATCAAGACCATTAAAAAAAACAGGATCAAAGGTATATCTTTTTAATGGGAAATTAAAAAATAATCAGAATGTTCATTATGCTGTCATTGATATTGATGTGGGGAATAAGAATTTGCAGCAATGCGCAGATGCTGTAATCCGATTGAGATCTGAATATTTATATTCACAGAATTTATATGAAAAAATATCATTTGGATTTGTTAATGGCTTTAAAGCAGAATATTCTAAATGGCGAAGAGGATATTCTATTAAAGTGAATAATAATAAATGTTGCTGGATTCCGGTTAATCAAAATCAATCGGATTATACTGGTTTCAGAAAATATTTAGATATTGTGTTTAGTTACGCAAACAGTTTTTCCCTTCAAAAGGAAATGAGTGGAATAACCAAAATTTCTGACATAAATATAGGAGATGTCTTTATTCAAGGAGGATTTCCAGGACATGCTGTTATTGTTGTAGATCTTGCTGTGAATACAAGTAATGATTTTGATAAAATATTTTTATTGGCTCAAAGTTATATGCCTGCTCAGGATATTCATATTTTAAAAAATATTACAGATGAAAATTTAACACCTTGGTATAATGTGAATTTTCAAAACGAATTAATTACACCTGAATGGACTTTTTATAAAAATGATTTATATAGATTTAAAAAAAAATAATATAAATTATGAGATTTTGAGATTTATCATTTTGTTAATTTAACATTTTTTAACGCTTCCTGCATTTTTTTTAATAATTCGCCCGTATCCTGATCCTGATATTTATTGAGTTTTTCTGCAATATTAAGGTATTCTCCGCATTTATTATAATCTTTTTCATCGAAATATATAATTGCCGAAAATAAATAATTATTTGCTTTTTCAGAACCAAATTCTATGGATTTCAAAAAACAATTTTTGGCTTCTTTATAATATTTGTTTTCTAATAGAAATTGTCCGTAGAATGAATATACATTTTTTTTATCATAATGCATTGATATAAGTTTTTCGTAATTTATTTTAATTTTTTTTTTGTCATCGGTAATTTCATATGCTTGTATTAACAAGAAAAGAAAATCAGGATATTTTAATATAAAATCAGGATATTTTGCAATAAAGGTTTCAATATTTTTTAAAGATTTGAGAATAAAATGCTTGTCATTTTTTTTAATGAATTCGGATAAGGTGACAAAATTTTCAGAAATAAATTCAGAATAAATCAAATCTTTTTTTGAGAAATTTTTTAATATAATATTTTTTTTTGATTTAGGAATTATAATTATAGCATTACCTTTCCATATTTCTTTTAAAAAAATAGTATTGCAGAATTCTATATGTGAATTTTGCAGTCCTGCAACCGCATATAGGTTTTCAGTTATTTTTCCATAAACAACTATAACATGGTCGGTAGAAAACATATTATTATCTATATCAACATTTAACAGAATCGGAAAATCATTATAAATTAAAAAATTTAATGCATCAAAATCAATTTGGCCTATATGGATATATAACTCGTTATTATCTTTCAAATAATTAATAACATTCAGCCAATTATTTTTTGAAGTTGAATTTTCATACATTTTTGCCTTGTCAAAAAAAAACTTATAGTAATTGAATATTGATTCAATAGCATTATAAATGCATCTTTTTTTTTCTGAATTAGGTTCTAAATATGATATGCCTCTGATTAAATGACAATTTGAATCATTGTCAATTAAATGTGAACAAATATTTTTATAAATAATACTGCGTGAATCATAGGTAATATCATTAAAAATAGCAAAAGCCTTCGAAAAATCATGTTTTAAAAAATAATATCTTCCTAAATAAAAATTAAATTCAATTTTTTTTTGAACAACATTAAAGTTTTGTTCAAAAAAATTAATGTATTCGTCATTTAAAGAATTATCAATCAGAATTTCAAAATAATTTTTTATTATAGTAAAGAAATGTTTGTTTTCCCAACTTGAATTTACTTTTAGAAAGTCACGTAATGTCGTTAAACTGCTGAGATTGTCATTGCTGTTTAAGTAACAGATGTGTATAAAATTTATTGATTTATATATTATATCTGCAGGCAAATTATTTTCTGATAATAGATTTTTGAAATCGTAAATTGCTTCTGAAAAGTTTTTTTTATAAAAATTCAGAATTGATTTTAAATATTTATATTCAAAATTCTTGAAATTGCCAGAGTTAATGTGTTTTTCGATAAATTCCGGAGATTCGGAATTTTCAAATAATAAAATTGTACTTTTAAAATCTTTTGAATTTTCATTTGCAATTAGGGGGGAACTTAAAATTCCCCCTAAAAAAAAAATCAATAAATATTTTAAAAGCATTTTCCGGACAACAAAAGTAAGGAAATTGATAACTAATCAAAAATTAGAATATTCCAATCGATTAAAGTTAAAATAAATTTTATTTCACTACGAAACTCAGTATTTTTTTAGGAATATAAACCGATTTTATAATTTCCTTTCCATTTAGCCATTGCTGAGTTTTTTCGTCTTTTAAAGCAGTTTCACGCATTTCGTTTTCTTCAATATCTGCATTAACTGTAAGTTTGCTTCTGACTTTTCCATTGATTTGAACAACAACAGTTATTTCGTCAAACACAATAAATCTTCTGTCAAACATAGGAAAATTCTCTTTGAAAATTGATTCAGTATTACCTGTAATTTCCCATAATTCTTCTGTTATATGCGGAACAAAAGGCGCTGCAAGTTTTAAAATAGAATCAGAAAATAATTTTAATATAGAAGATTTAACATCCGCAACCGATTTCAATTCGTTGGTTAATTCCATAATTGCAGCCACTGAAGTATTGAAATGAAACGATTTTTCAATATCCTCTCTGGCTTTTTTTATTGTCTGATGGATTTTACAGAGCAGTCTTTTATTATCTTTATTTAAATCATCCCCATCTCCGGAATATGATTTTGTTTGTTTTAAAATTTCAGCATTTTCTGTTATGATTGACCATAATCTTCTTAAAAATTTATGCGATCCTATTACACTTGTGTCAATCCATTCTGCATCTCTTTCCGGAGGTCCAATAAAAAGTGTGTACAACCTCTGTGTGTCCGCGCCGTATTTTTCTATTAAAATATCCGGAGAAACAACGTTTCCTTTTGATTTGCTCATTTTTTCAAGCTGGCCCGAAATATTGCTGACTTTACAAATCATCCCTTGAGTAAATAAAGCTTTAAACGGTTCTTTGATTCCTACATATTTTAAATCATAAAGGACTTTTACTATAAATCTTGAATACAGCAGATGTAATACAGCGTGTTCAATCCCTCCGATATACTGGTCCACCGGCATCCATTTATCTATATCATCTTTTATGAAAGGAACTTTGTTTTCTTTAGGAGAAATAAATCTTAAAAAATACCAGCAGCTGCAAAGCCATTGAGCTATTGTATCAGTTTCCCTATGTGCAGGTCCGCCGCATTTAGGACAT
Organism: Candidatus Babelota bacterium; assembly: GCA_017999075.1. Lineage (GTDB taxonomy): Bacteria > JAGOBX01 > JAGOBX01 > JAGOBX01 > JAGOBX01 > JAGOBX01. The sequence goes on from JAGOBX010000025.1 coordinate 14,848, forward strand.
TTTGTATTGACAAATTCTTCTACAAAAGCTAAGGGGCTTTTTCCTTTAGGTTTAAAATCAACTTTATCTACTGACGGCAATTCAACAGGCAGATCTGTTTCAGGAACAGGCACTTCGCCGCATTTTTCACAAAAAATAATTGGAATAGGAGCTCCCCAATATCTTTGACGGGAAATAAGCCAATCACGTATTCTGTAATTGACTTTGAATTCTCCGCGTTTTGAGTCTGCAAGGTATTCTGTAATTTTTTTTATTGCTTTAATGTTGTTTAACCCGTTAAAATCACCTGAATTTACAAGGTTTCCTTCTTCAACATAAGCCTGAGTCATTTTGTCCGGATTCAAAATTTCAGATTCTGGCTGGATAACTATTATAATGGGTAATCCGTATTTTTTTGCAAATTCAAAATCACGTTGGTCATGGGCAGGAACAGCCATAACCGCTCCTGTTCCGTAATCCATTAAAGCATAGTTTGCTATCCAAAGAGGAACTTTTTCGTTGTTTAAAGGATTTATAACATATTTCCCAGTAAATACTCCTTTTTTTTCAGCAGTGTCTGAAGTTCTGGCGATGAAAGTTTGTTTTTTTACTTCTTCAATAAA
>JAGOBX010000026.1 GCA_017999075.1 Candidatus Babelota bacterium
ATATTGTATTTATAAACTTGTTTCGTGAAAAATTTGAAAATCCTTCTTTTAAAAAAAATAACATAATAAAAATTCTCTTAATTTTATTTAATAAAAAATTGTATACTTATTTTCCAGTTCTGTTTTTTTATGAAATTTATTTAACTATTTAAATTTTTTTTATCTTCGACTATTGCTCCGTCTTTCAATGATATTATTCGGCTGTTGAACATTTTGGTGAAATCATTATTATGAGTAGCCATTATTACAGTAGTTCCTTTGAAATGCAGGTTTCTTAATAATTCAATAATATTTTTACCGTTTTCCACGTCAAGGTTTCCTGTAGGCTCGTCTGCAAGTATAATCAAAGGTTCGTTCACAAGAGCTCTTGCTATTGCGGCCCGCTGTTGTTCGCCGCTGCTTAACATATGCGGGAATACATCTCTTTTATACCACAACCCGAGTTCTTTAAGAATTTTTTCTGATTTTATTTTAACATTAGATTTAGAAATTTTTAGTACATTCATTATGTAAGAAGTGTTTTCATAAACCGTTTTATTGTATAATAACTTGAAATCCTGGAAGACCACCCCGATCTTTCTTCTTAGATAGGGAATTTTTGATTCGCGTAATGATGTTATATTTTGATTGTCGATAAATATTTGTCCGGAATCAGGGTTTATACCTTTAAAAATTAATTTTAATAAAGTCGTTTTTCCTGAACCGCTATGTCCGGTTAAAAATACGAATTCGCCGCGTTGTATTTCAAATGAAATATTGTCAACAGCTTTTACGGTACCGTTTTGGTACCATTTTTTTACATTTTTAAATTTTATCATATTTAATATTAAATCAATTAAGAATTATTATTATAGTTCTTATTATTTTATTGTAGAAATTTTCAAATATATTTGATAATCCCATATCATTTCTAAATAAAATCATTACAGTTAGTATCATAAGTATTATTTGAATTGAATTGAATAAAAATTTATTATCAAACCTTTTTCTGTAAATATAAAGGCCGAATAGAAAAGATAAAAGCTGGAACACAACTATAATTGTTTTTGCAAAAACAGGAATATCAAGTAATGAGAACATATATAATCCAGCACTTAAAACGCTTAAATAATAAAATATAAAAAGAAGTATAAATCCTTTTATGATATTCTGTATCTGCTTTTCCCAAAGTATAAAAAAAAGAACCTGAACTGCTATAATCTGGAAAATACCTGTTTGCCAGACTATATAATGGTTTGTTGCAAAATTAATTCTTGATATGTAAATTGAATAAGCAGCGGCGATTCCGATATTTCCTAAAAAGAGTAAAGTTTCGCTTTTAAGTATGAAAATACAATAAAAAGAAATGATAATAATTAAACACAAGATATATGAATAATTAAAATGCTGCTTAAGCTCAAATCGGGCAATTTTATCGGATATTTTAATGTTTTTGTCTTCAAAAAAACCAGTTAAAATTTTAAACTCATTTTCCAGCTGCTGTTTTTTTATTTCAATCGGGGCATAAATAATAAATTTGTAAATGTTGGAATAAAAATTTTTGTTTAATATTTTAATTCTTTGAAGCATTGTATGAGTTAATGAAAAATATTTTACTTTATTAATTAAATGCGGATATTTGTAAATTAAATTGTTTTTGAATATAATATAATCGGTATTGTCAATGTTATTTAAAATGTCCGGAATATTTTCCGAAGGAAACTCATCTAAAACAAAAACATTGATATTTGATTTATATTTTTTTATATCTTCGATTGTAGGATCAAGAATAGCGATTTTAAAATTCATATCTTGAAATTTTTTTATAATATTATCCTGGTAATACAACTTTATTTTACTGAAATTTTCTAATGGATTATGGACTTCTAATATATTTATTGATTGAGGTTTTGAATCACTGTCGGCTGAATATATTTTTTTTACTTGAATACTGTTTTCTTTCAAAGAATGATAAATTTTATTTGCTAAAAAATTGTCGTCTAAAATTAAATATTGATAAACAGGAGTAATAGCCCCATCATATTTCATGATATTTTTTAAAATAGCATTATTATCATATAAAATTCCGGAGACCCGGTTTTGATTGATTATATCTGCTCCTGACATAACCGTAACTAATCCTTTTAGTATGAGTTCTTCCAAATTTATTTTGTCAAATAATATATGAGAAAATCGGTATTTTTTCAGCATATTAACATAAACGTCTTTATCTGAATTTAAATTAATTTCATCTTTTATTGTATCAACCAATAAATCGCTTTTCACGCATAAAACCACTGAATTATAAGTTTCGATTATTTTCTTATTTTGAAAATATATTATTGATGTAATAATGCAAAATAATATTAAAGAAGAATAAAAGATAATTTTTAAAGATGAAATGATTTTATTTTTCATTTTTTTTATCCGCCTGTTTTTTTAAAAATGATTTTATAAATAAATCTATATTACCGTCCATCACAGACTGAATGTTTCCAATTTCAACATCGGTTCTGTGATCTTTAACCATAGTATAAGGTTGAAATACATAAGACCTGATTTGATGTCCCCAGGCAATATCGGATTTATCTCCTGCGATTTTATTAAGTTCCTTTTTTTTTTCTTCTTCAAGTTTTGAATAAAGTTTTGATTTCAAAATAAGTATAGCGCTTGCTTTGTTTTTATGCTGGCTTCGTTCTGTTTGGCATTGGGCTACTATTCCTGTAGGCATATGAGTTATACGTACAGCAGAATCGGTTTTGTTGATATGCTGTCCTCCGGCGCCTGAAGCCCTGTAAGTATCGATCCTTAAATCTTCTTCATTAATTTCTATTTTTATGTCTTCACTTATTTCAGGCATCACAGAAACAGCAGCAAAACTTGTGTGGCGCCGTGCGTTCGAATCAAATGGAGATATCCTGACAAGCCTGTGTATTCCCTGTTCTGTTGAGATATATCCATAAGCAAATTTACCTTTAACCAATATAGTAACATTTTTAATTCCAGCTTCTTCGCCAAGCTGATAATCGAGTATTTCATATTCAAAATGCATTTTTTCAAACCAGTGAAGATACATCCTGTAAAGCATTTGCGCCCAATCTTGAGATTCTGTTCCTCCAGCCCCAGGATGAATATTTAATATGGCGTTGTTTCCAGACATTTCTGCGGAAAACAAGGTCTCAATTTCGATATTTTCAAATAGTTCTTTTAGCTCGGATATTTTGGCTTCACAAAATGTTTTTAATTCTGCATCTTCGCCGCTTTCAAGCAACTGCAAAGATATTTCTATTTCTTCTATATCTGTATTTATCTTATCAAATAAATTTATATTTTCTTTCAATCTGCTTATTTCGCGGTTTATAACAGAAGCAGCTTTATTGTCGTTCCAAAAATCAGGGGAAGCTGTTTTTAATTCAAGAGTTTTAAGTTTTTCTTTGCTGTTATCGTAGTCAAAGATACCTCCGAATATCGCTTCCTGCAATTTTTTTTAAATTTTCACAGAATTGTTTTATTTCGATGTTTTCCATGTTTTTCTCCGTTTATTATATTGCATTAATTTTGGAATGCAAATATAGCGCGCAAAATGCGCATTTAAGCATAAATAAAAAGTTGAAATCTTTTTACAGACAAAATATAATAATATCGTTAAAAAATCAAGATAGATGATTAATTATGAATGATAAAAAAAATAAAATTAATGACGTTTTTGATAATCAAAAGAATATTAAAGTGAATTATAAGAAAAAAATTTCTGCTAAAATAAAAAAAATAAAATTATTTTTTTATTATAATTCTTACGAAAGGCCTGTTTCACTTTTTACGTTATGGCAATTTATAAAAATTGTTTTGTTTATTTTGATTATAGTAGCGATTTTTTACAAATTCTTTTTACCTAAAAGTTGATTTGAAAAATATATGATTATATTTTGATAACATAATACAATTTGTCAGGCTTTGAAGTTTTTAGGACATTCAAAATCGGTATATTTAAAGAATGTTAAATGAAAATGGATTTAAATATCCTGAATTTTTAATGTTTTTTTTTAATTTGAAATGTCCCCAAAAAAGAAAATCATTAAAATTATTGATTGAAAATTTCTTATTCAATATATAATCAGCCATACCACAGTCTTTAGAATTTATAAAAACCGAAATGTTTAAAATCATTTTTTTAAAAAAATAAATGTCGATATTGTTTAAATCAGGAACCGAAGAAATCAGTTCATTATATTGGATTAAATTTTTCTTGAATAATATTGAAGAAATAAAAAAAATTAAAGGTTGCGGAATGATATGCTGATTTTTTAGAGTATATAATAGAGTCAATTCTTCAATATTAAAAATATTATAATCTAATATTATAGAATAATATAAAATCGAAGATAAAATTATAGTGTCATTTTTTTCTATATTTTTATCTGTCAAACGTTTAATCCAGTATTTAGAATTGAATTTTTTAAAATAAATAAATTCAATTAATTCAACGAGATTTTTGTAATCGGATGAATCATTGGCTAATACAGTGTCGTTTTTTATAAAATGGTCAACAGCAGGATTATATTTGTGAAAACAAAAATAATCATCGCTTAAAAAACTGAAAATTTCCGAGTCAGACAATTTATAATTTTTATCCTCTGTAAATTTATTAATGGTTTTAAACTGAGGAGAATCATAATAATGGTTTATCATTTCTGCGCGATTTATTTTTTTTACATTATTTGAAATAATAAAAACAGCAGCATCAGGGTTATTTATTTTTTCGTAACTCATGTTAAAACAGGTTTTTTTATCAGTCCCATCCAACAATAAAGATATATTATTTTCAATGCTTGTAAGGATATTAAATCCGCCAATAAAATAATTTTTTATTATAATAATGTTGTTTTTAGCGGAATTTTTTAATATTTCATTTTTTGCATTATAGGCAATATTATTTCTTAAAACAGCGATATTATTCCAAAGAAATGAATTTTTGATATTAATAAAATAAATAATTCCTAAAAATAAAATTATAAGAATACATATTGTTTTATTTTTATATGATGCAATATATAAAAACCAAAAAAAAATTGAAATAAGCATTACAAATGGTAATGCCGGGCTGAATAAATAATGAATATTATCAATTTCTTTTATGGAACGGCTGATAATAGGTATTATTGTAAACAACAGCCATATCAAGTAGAATGTAATAATTCTGATAAATTTAAAAGATTTATTTTTTTTAATTAGATATAAAAATATCAAAAAAATAAATATTATTAAAATTGATTTGCAGTTATAAGAATTTAATAACGCAGACAATTTATCGAAAAAAATTAATAAAATATTATTTTTTGAATGAGGATAACCGTGTTTTGAAGCGCCGTTAAAAAGCATAAATCTATAAAGAAAAAATATAGTTGAAAAACCAATTAAAATAAAATTTTTTTTGAAAATTTTATTTAATTTTTGTTTTTTAATAATCAGGTCATATAAAAATAAGATCATAGGCAAAATATAAGTGGTTTCTTTTGAACAATATGCGCAGAATGCGGAAAATATTATAATTATGCAATTAATATTTTTTATGTATAAATATAACGTCAAAAGAATAAAGAACAATGCAAGAAGTTCGCCTGAGTCTAATGCTATGAATGAACTGTGAGGTATTATCGAAGGGAACAAAATAAAAAGAATAGCCGAAACATACGATATGAAATCTGACTTTGTTATTGAATTGGAAATGCAGTATAAAATAGATGCGGATAATAAAAATATAATCAGAGAATTAAAATGTAAAACTGAGGCATTAATGCCGAAAAATGAATAGTGAAAAAAATAGAATAAAGAAATTGCCGGTCTGAAAAATTCATATTCATTAGTTATTCCATATAAGTGTTCACCTATGAAATATTTAAAAAGATCATGGAATCTAAATGTATTGGCAGGGATATTAATGAATAATATTATATCTTCAATTCCGAATAAATTTATATTTTTAAATAGAGGAGCGTATACGGCTAAAGTTATAAAAAAAATAAGAATAAAAGGTTTTTTTATAAAATTCATAAATTTTATTTTTTTAATCCGAAAAAGTTTGACAGCAATAATTCTAAAGCTGAATTGTTATAATCTTTTGTTTTATAATTATCAGTTTTTTGCAGAAAAATGATTTTTGCAATATATGTATTGGTATATAAATAACAGAAATCTTCAAAAAAATAATAACCTTCATTATCAGAATATATATTTTTTTTCAAACCCGGCAGATGTATAAAATCTTTCTCCGCCAAATTTAAAAATTTTTTTATATAATAAGGATCTGTAAAATAATATAGTTCTACCTCAATAAAATTTCCTGTCATATTTGAAATAAGATGATAAATAAAAATATTTGAAATATTACCGGAAATTTTTTGATCTGTCATTTTGCGGATTTTATTTTTTTCAACACGTTCTATTTTATCAATTTTAAAATATTTATCAAACACCGATTCATTATAAATTTTGAAATAATCAGAAGATTTATTTTTAAAACATCCGTTAAAAGAATATATTGATAATAATATAATAAAAAAAGTTATGGATTTAAGCTGCATAAAGTTATTCAATCATTTTCATATAACGTTTAGCTTTTTCGTTATCAGGATCTATTTGAAGAATTTTTTTCCATTTTTCTTTTGCTGCCTGATATTTTTCTGCGATATAAAGTTGTTTTCCTTGAATAAACAACTGCTCAATTAATTCGAGTTCTTCTTTGGAAAAAGTTTTGTTTATAACAATTGTTGCGGCGCTGAATCCTTGTTTTTTCATTGAATCTGCAACGTTCTGAATAAGATTCTGGATAGCAGGAGTCCTGTTTATTATTTTGTTTAAATACTGAAGCGATTTTTGATATTCTCCTGAAGCATAATATTTAACAGCATTATTATAGTTTGAAAAATCCAAATCTGTTATTCGTTTTTCTTCCTGAATTTTGGCTAATTCCGTATTTATTTTGTTCATCAAATCAGATTGCCATCGGGAATCATTAAGAAATTCTCTTCCTTTTTCAAGTTCATATTTTGCAAACTCGAAGTTTTTTTCATTGAAAAATTTAACAGCGTTTTTAAGATTTTGTTCAGATCTTTGATTCAGAGTGTCTTCAATTAATTTTTTGCTTTCAAAAGTTTCGACAAGCGATTCAGGTCTTCTTATAAAATTTTCTGAAGCGGATTTTAACTGTTCTAGTAATTTTTTATTTTCTTCTTTGTAATCGATTTCCAATATTTTTTCAAGAGCATCTATTTTTACAAATATATCTTTTGAATTGTTTAGAGTTTCGGTTAGAATTTTTAATTGCTGATTTTTTAAAGTTAAATTTTGTTCTTCCTGATATGAAGAATATTTTTTTTCTATTTCTATCTGAAGTTTTAAAGCTGTGTCATAAAAATCTGAAGAATATTCTATTTTTTCTAGTATGTTTTTTGCCAAATCATAATTTTTTTCATCTATAAGTTTTGAAGCATCTTCGATAATTTTTTTATGCTCCTCTAATGTTCTTAATACTGATTCATTTTTAATTTTTTTCAGATTGTTAAGATTTTCGTACAAAGATTGTACAGTATAAAATTCATCCTCATCCTTTTTTTTATCAAGAATATTTTTAAGTTCGTTCAACATAACAATTGCGCTGTCAAAATTTTCGTCACGGTCAACTAAGGATTTAATTAAAGTCATATCATTTTTATATTTAGTCATACGTATTTTTCTGTTATATCCTATATTCCAGGAAAGACCTATAGAAGACACGGACTCAGAAGAAACTTGGTTAGAATTTGTTTGAAACGAATAATTTACTGAAAAATCCGAATAATGAATTCCTATACCAAAAGAAATTTTATCTTTAGCGTATCCAGCTCCAATATGCAGGAATTTTAAAATATCGTATTTTGCGCCAAGCCTGTAATCAAATCTGGAATCAACTTTTTCAAATTCGGGAATTAAATGCAGTTTTGGAATAATGCTGATTGTAACAGAATTTTTAATTCTAATCGGCATTTTATCATTTCCAATAGAACTTCCGGCCAAATTTCCTATAGAATGTGAAATAAGGGTATTATTAAAAATTTTGTAATTCGCAGCCAACAGGGATGAGTATCCATTATAGGAATATTGACCGACTTCTATATTTAAATATCTTAAAGACAATCCTAAATTAATCAGTTTTCCGAACATCTTAATTTTTTGACCGTAACTCAATATATATGCGCTGTTATTTACTTTATAATTATTAGTAGTTATAAATCCCAGATTGTCTGTTCCGATAAAAAGTTTGTCATCAAGAGAAAGTGACAGATAACTTATTCCAATTCCGCCTTTATAGAACGGCTGCATATAAAATAATGAATTATAAGATGCATTTAAAATCAGAGCTGATTGGTTAAACGATAAAGAAGGAGTAATCAAGTCGGATAATAAAGAAGGATTATACAATACAAGAGAAGCATTTTTATTATCTGTTATGTCAGTGTTTGCAATACCTGTTTTATATGAATCGATCGGCGCTTCGGCAGAAATGTAATCATCAACAAATACTTTGTCCAAAGCAAAACTGAACTTTATAAGCAGTTGTGTAAACATGAACGATAATAAAAGTAGTTTTAAATTTTTTGTCATAAAATTATTTCCCTATTCCAATTCCGAGAATTTTAGATATTCCTCCGAATTCAAGTTTTGCATAATATCCTCCGACAGGGAGCGCTGACAGATCAATATCAAAAAATTGATTTACAGTTCCGGGCGTTATTGAAAATGTGTTTTCATAAACTAATCTGCCGAAAGGATTTATGATAGTAAAATGCAGAGAATTGCCTGATTGAGGTGTAATCATTAGATTAATTTTTTTATTTATAGTAGGATTAGGATAAAATAAAATATTTCCGTCGTTGAAGTTGGAACCGAATAAGGAATAAATGCTGAAATGTTGAGTTGTGGTTGAAACTGAATTGGTTATTTCGTTAATTTCAGTGCTGAGTTTTATCCATTCGGTAGTATTTTCATCAAGGCAATATATGGATATATATTTTTCTTTTATATCTGTATTATCTATAATTCCATCGTTATCAGCGTCTGACCAGTTAAAATAAATTGTTACAGGCATAACAAAATTATTCACAATTTGGTCACTGGAATTTTGGGCAGTCAATTGATATATCGGTCTTGCCGAGCCGAGAGATTTGATAAAACCGCTTGATTTCAGAAGTTTATCGTCAGCAGTGATTATTTTTGCGTTGTCATTGGGATTCAATTCTGAAGCAGAAACATAAATATTGTTGATATTTGGAATAAATAATTGTAATTTAGGGTTGTTTTGAGCATCCCGGAATAATACTACTGTATCAGAATCAAGTTTTCCTCCGAATAAAGTGAAAATACTTAAATGTGTAGAAAGAGTTGTAATATAATTATTTGTTTTATCCACATATGAACTTGGCTGTTTTATCCATTTATTAAGCATAGTGTCAAAATAATAAATTTCAAGCAGAAGTTCTGAAATATCGGTATTATCTATTATTCCATTATTGTCTGCGTCCGGATACATTATTTTGATTGTTATAGCCGAATCAAAAGATGTTATTGAATCTCCGTTTGAAGTTAAACATTTTATATCATATATTTTTCTGTGTATTCCAAGATCTTTTATATAACCGCTGAAGTTGACAGAATTATCTCCTATAATAACTTCCGGATGATTAGCTGGAAGTTCTTGAATATTGAAATAAGAATTTTCAGGCAGTGAGTTAGCTTGAGTTATTATTTGAAGGTTATCACCAAATTCGGTTATAGAAGATTTTGAATTGTCTATAAGAGTGGTAAATTGATATACTCTGGATTGGTTGAGTTTTACTCCGGAAATGTCCATTAAATTTTTTGATATTATAAACTGGTACGATTTGCTTGGTTGAACAGTATAGTAAAATGAAACTGTAAATGTTGACTGGGAATATGTAATGCTGTCCGGATTTATTTTAGCGCCGTTTTCTGAAATAAAATAAATGTTGTCTGAATTAAGAGTTGAAGTATCGAGCAGTTTGTTTAAAATAATATCAAGTTTTGAGAATGGAACAACAAAATTTTTATCTTCGAGAAATGGAGTCTCGGCTAAAAATAAGTTTGCATCAAAAGAAACTATGATTTGATCGGATTGCGAAACATTTCCAAGTTCGTCTTTTGCTACAGCAGAAATAAGATTAGCACCGACTAACATATTGTATTCTGTCGACCAGAAAGTGTCGGTAAAATTATTATTTTGCGCAGATACACCGTTTATGTAAACATAACTGTTTACCGGTTTTGTTCCTGAAACAGTTATTGAAGAAGAAGCTGTTTTATAATTATTATAAGGAATTGAAATGACAGGTTTTTCAGGCGGTATAGTGTCGAGAATAATAATAAATGATGTGTTTGAAGAATTATTCGCAACATCAGACGATTGAATTGAGAAAGTATTAATCCCTTCATTTAATGAGGCAAAATATTGCCATGTATTCATGAAAATCATAACGCTTTGAGTGTTTCCGTTAATTGAAATTTTAGAGTTGAGTTCCATTGACCCTGAAATAAGTTGAGAAGTATCTTTAGTCGGGGAAGAAAAAATTACTGTTGGAACAGTTGGCGGAGTTTTATCTAAAGTGATGTATATTGTAGAAGTTTCCGATTTGTTAAATAAATAATCATAACTTACAACATCATATTTTGAAGTTCCTTCCTGCTGAATAAATGTTTTAGAAAAAGTATCTGAACTCATTAAAATATTAGAGTTTGAACCGTTTATTTCTATAAAGCTTCCGTAATCTTTGTTTCCTTGAATAATAACAGTATCAATATTGGTTATAGTATAATTTGTTGTTATAACAGGTTTAGACGGAGGTATATTATCAAGATATACGATTATAGAATCGGAAATAGATTCTTTTCCTGCATTATTTTTGGCTGTAACAAATATGGTATTTGCTCCGGATGAAATGTTTATATATTTGTACCATGTAAAAGTATCAATAATCACTGCATTCAAACCATTAACTGAAACTATTATTGCAGAAGTGTCTTTAGTTCCAAAAAGATAAATGTTAGCTGAACTTGTTTCTGAATTATTTGAAGGAATAATAATTTTTGGAGCAGGCGGAGCAGGTTCGTTAGCCAATCCGGTATCAATTATTATTCCGTCGCTCCAGTATGTTTGATTATAAGTATCAGATATGTTTCCTGCGATATCTGTTGCAGCCACTCTCGCATAATAAGTGAATCCATTTAAAAAATTATTATTAGAAATAAGTATTAGATTTTGCGAACCGTTTACTGTTTCTGAAGTTATAATGTTTGTAAAAGATGTTGAATCGGAAATTTCTATATAATAATGTATTATCTGGCTTGAATCATTGGGAGTGTCCCATGACCAAACCAAGGTTGTGTCAAAACTGTAAATTCCTTCATCATAACATTTAACATTCTCCGGTTTTGTTCTGTCAATATAAATAAGTTTCGTTACAGTATCAGACCATATTTCACAATTGTTTTCTGAAACATACTGTAAAATATTTTTATATTCAGAATTGATTAAAACAGTATCTCCTTTTATAAACTGTGAGTTATTCAGAGAATAATAAATATTTTTTATCCCAGATTCCGCATCAGAACCGGTTATGACGATTATCTGACTTTCATATCTGGCATCATGCGGCGCATTATCTGAAACATTAGGCATTGTGTTATCATAAATAACACTTCCTGAAACGGTCGTACTTACGGAATTTACAATTTTGCCGAATATAGAATAATTGTTTGTTCCGGGAGCAAGCTGCAAATTAAATATCCATTTATCGGTATCAGATGATATTGTTTGAGTAGAATTGACAAATACGGTAACTTCGGGGTCTTTGGTTCCATATAATAATATAGGAGTGTATGAAACAGTAGTATCTATTGAAGAATTAAGAATAGGAACCGGAACTAAAACATTTCCTATTTGTTTAGTTTCTGTAAGAACGGAAACATTGCCTGCAAAATCTTTAACATAGATTCCTGAATATATAATATCGCTATCAGATAATGATACAGCGAACAGTTTGGAAAAATTAGTTGAAGTATGGCCTACATTCATAAAAGTAAAATTGTAATTATCTCTGTTTGGATTATTTATTCCAAGTTCAAATCTGATAAAATCAATTCCGATATGTGTATCATAAACCGTTGCTTTTAAAATTACTGCTGTATCGGTTGTATCAATATAAAGTTTTTCTTCATCATCGAGAGTTTGAAATTTATAAATTACCGGAACTGTATCATCAGTACCTGTTCTGAAAATCCATGTTTTGGTTTGATTTAAAGTTTTATAAGAATCATTTTTTAAATATCCAAAAACATCAAGTTTATACGTGTTGTGAATTAAAAAAGGAGTTGAAGGAATAATATAAAATCCGGTTGAATCATTGTTTAACCGTAGTGTATAATTAAGTTTTTGTCCGTTTTGGCTTAATACAATTATTGTATCAGCAATTGTAGAAACATCCAGTCCGTTATTTGAATAAACATATAAGCTGTCAGGGACAGAACTTAATATTTCATTATTATCGAGTTGAGATGAAAAAACAAGAAATGCTGCAGGATTGTAATTTACTATTATTGAATATGGTTCGGATTTGTTGTATAATTCGTCTATAGAATAAATTGTAATTAAATTATTTCCGACAGTGAGATTAACAGGCATTGAGAATGTATTTGAACTTAAATTTGTTTCATAATTGTTGTTTATCATAACACCGAATACGCCTGTTTCAACTGAACCTGATACATAAACAGGACTTGAATATAATGAAAGATTATTGTGCGGGCTGTAAATTTCAGGTTGTACAGGGCCAATTGTATCCCGTATAATTGTTATTGTGCGGACAGAAGTATTGCCGGCTTCGTCATACGCAATAATATTTACAATGTTATTGCCTTCAGAAATCAATTGGATATTGCAGAACCATATTCCTGATATCATATTCAATGAAGCAGGTAAACCATTGACTCTTAATATTGAAACGGAAGTTGTATCATAAGTACCTGACAGATTTTGTTCAATTCCTGAAAATGGAGATGTATAATTTACAGAAGGAATTGATGGAGGTTCAGTATCGTATATTATCGAATAACTTACAGTATCGGAAAAATTGTTAAATGTATCTGAAGCAGTTATATTGATTTGATTGTTGTATTGAGTTAGATAAACTGTGTCTGTCCATGAAGTAGGAGATAGTATTTTTGCAGGATTATTGTTTATAAATACAGTTTCAGCGTCTGTTGATTTTGTGCCTGAAATAATTTGATAACCAATGTTTGTTGGAGAAATTACTGTTGCTTGAGGTTTTGATGGAGAAGTATTGTCCATAAAAATATTTATAGTTATTTCATCTGATTTAATTCCGAATATGTTTTTAGAATATAAAATTATTTCGTTTAAACCATTTTGCAGTAAAACAAGTTTAGACCAATTATTCAAAGTTATATCTGCTTGTGAACCGTTGATTAATACAGAAACAGCGGTATCGGTTTTTTGACCAGTTAATGTTATGTATGATTGATTTACATATGAGGGATAATTATAAATTTCCGGAGGTTCAGGTTTTGAAGACGCAGCTATTGAAGTATCAACATATATTCCATCGCTTGGCGTACCAAAAACAGAAATATTTCCTGCGTCGTCTTTAGATTTTATTCTGCAATAATAAGTTTCTCCGTGAATAATGCCTGAATCCCCAGATATTATGAAGTGTAATTCGTTTTTATTAATCCAGTTAGAAAAAAATGGTGTTGAAAATGCAGTAGAAGAATCAATTTCTACAAAAAAATTTGAAATAGAATTGCTGTCTACAGGAATATTCCATGAAAATTCAAGTATAGTATCAGCGCTTATATTCCCTTCGTCTAATACATGAACAGGTAATGGAGGAGTGGAATCGAACCTTGCTGATTTCGAAGCAGTGATAATTGAACTTATATTTCCTAAACTGTCATAGCCGAGATACTGTATAATATGGTTTCCATCAGAATTAATAAGTATAGTTGAACCTGTTTTCCAGTTATCAGAATTAATTTTGTATTGAATGGTATCGACTGAACTTAATGCATCTGTTCCTGAAATTGTTATAGTGAAAGGAATATTATGAATTGTTTCTGGAATATTGTCGGATAATACGGGAGGAATATTATCGTATAAAATTTTGAAATACGATGTTTCTGAGTAAGTAGAACCTATGTATGCAACTGCGGATATTATATTTGTTTCCTGTATAAGATCTGCACTTATGCTCCACTCCGTATCTGATAGGGAAATTGCGTTGTAAGAATTGTTGATTTTTACCGTAGAAGAAGGGTATTTTGTTCCAAAAAGATTTACTGGAGACGTTTTTACTGCATTTTTTAATGATGAAGAAAATACAGGAGAATCTATGATTATGCTTGACACTGTTGTATGAGCTGTAAATTCGGAATTGTTGAATTCAATATCTTCGCAATAAATTTTATAGTAAACGGTGTCTCCTACGTTTAAAGTATTATTTAATGTAAAAGTTTTTGAATAATAACCTGAATTAGGATTAATCCAAAAATAGTTGTTGACTGTATATGAAGTGTCGTTAATGCTGAAAAAATAAGCTAAGGTTTTAAGTTGAGAACTGTCTGAAACAGTTGAACCTATAATTATTCTGTTATCTCCGATATCAATTGATAATCCGAAATTATCTGAAATAACTGGTCCATTGATTTTCGGAGGTTCTAAATCTTTTATTTTAAATTTATTAATTAAAGACCAGTTTCCTGAACGAAGTGAATTTATTCCGCGAACCCTCCAATAATATTGGGAATTGTTTAATAGATTATAAGATATTGAGTTAGAGGTTATATAGGAATCAGTTGATAAAATTCCAGTAAAATTTATGTCAGTGTCAATTTGAATTTGATAAGTTTCTGAATTTTCAGAAATTGAATCGGCAGTCCATGAGAAATTTAATGTTATATATTGAGAAGTTTCAATATTGTTTGCCGGAGAAGTTAAAACTGGTATGGCCGGAGTGTTCGGAACGTTCTGCAGGCAAATGTAGAGGTTTACAAAAACCGTTTCTTTATTGTCTGTAACCGCGAGTGTTATTGTTTCTGCGCCGTAAGTGTCGGAAACAGGTGTCAAGTAAATTTGGTTGACACTGATGGAAGCGTTTACTATGTGTCCTGTTTCAGCGGCAATACTCCAGTACAGACTGTCAAACTGAACATCAGAATCCGAAGCGTAATTATTAAGATTAATGGAAATGACTCCTGTATTTTCAGAATCGTTTATAACAGGCAGAGTTTGTGAAATGTAAGGAGTATGGTTTGCCACTACTGTAAAATTATGCGATATCTGAGTTGTGTTTC
>JAGOBX010000467.1 GCA_017999075.1 Candidatus Babelota bacterium
GGAATACGCATTTGTTGTATTTGTATGATTTAATCGATATTATAAAAAATTGTTTGAAAAATTCGAAGTCAAATGGAAATATATTTATTGTTTCAGATGATGAATGCAATACGTTTGAAAAAAATATATTGAATGAAGTTATAATTTTTTTTAATCAGAAAAAAAAAATATTGCCTCACCCATTGTTTTGGAAAAATAAAGATAACAGAAATTTCAGTTCTTCAAAATTAAAAAATATGCTGGGAGTTAAATTCAGATTCGGCGTATATGCCGGATTAAAAAAATATTTAGCAGATTGTATTTGCTTAAAATAATCAAAGAATTGCGGAACAATGCAGAAAATTTTAATTATAATTCCTATTTCAATTTATGACGGTGAAATTAGTTTAGGGCCGTTATACGTATCTGCTGAACTTAAAAAAACTGGATTTAACACTTGTGTATATTTTCTGAATTTAAAGAGAATAATAGGTTTTCCTATAATAAAATATGCATGGCTGTATTACCAAATTAATAAAGTATGTAAATCATTCAGACCTGATATTGTTATGTTTTCGGTATTAACAACTAATAATAAAATAGCTGAAAAAATTGCCGGATATATTAAAAAAAAATATGGAACTCATATAATTTTCGGAGGAATACATTCTGTTGTATGCTGGCACGAGCTTATTAAAAAAAAATATGTTGATGCAGTATGCAATGGAGAAGGAGAATTTTCTTCGGTTGAATATATAAAATTATTAAAAAACGGGTTGCTGACTGAAAAAAATAATCTTAATATCGCGTATAAAATTAATGGGAATATAATTGCTCCGTCAGACAATCTTAGTTTTAAGGATATTAATGAATATCCTGAACCTGATAGAGATTGCCTTGAGAAATATTATTCATCACGGATTTTAACAACTGCTAATTTTATTACAGGAAGAGGATGTCCGTATAATTGTTATTATTGCAATGCGGCTTTGCTTCATTCTAAAAAAGGATATTTAAGGTTTCGCAATCCTGAATCAGTTATAGATGAAATTTTAAAAATTAAACAAAAATATAATATAAAAAAAGTGATATTTTCCGATGAAACGTTTACTTTGAATTCAAACCATTTTTTTATATTGATGAATTTATACCAAGAAAAAATCGGGTTGCCGTTTGTGTGCCAGTCAAGACCTGAAAAAATTAATGATGAAATAGCAGAAAAATTAAAAGAATCAGGATGTGAGGCAATTACATTAGGAGTTGAATCTGGAAATGAAAAAATAAGGTTTGAGTATCTTAACCGTAAAATAACTAATGAACAAATAATTTCTGCGTTTCAAATTTTAAAAAAATATGGAATAACAGCGCAGTCGTTTAATATGATTGGCCTTCCTGAAGAAAATGAAGAAAATGTATGGGAAACTATAAACTTAAATCGAATAGCCGGGGTAGATATACCTATGTGTACGATTTTTATGCCTTTCAAAGGCACGCACATATATGATTGGTATAAAAATAACGGATATATAATTAAAGATCCTGATATAGATTATTATAAAAGTATCACTATAAAACATCCTCATCTTAATAAAAAAAAATTAATATACTATTCTGAAAATTTTAAAGAGTTGGTTTTAGGTAAATGAAGATAATATTCTTAGCCATAAGTTCATTGTCAGGAATTTATGATTATAGATTTTTAAAAAAATTAAATGAAAAAAATTATAAGGTTAAATGTGTTATTTTTTCTAAAGAAAAAGTAATTATAGAAAAAAAATATAAAGACTTAACGAATATTGAATATATCAATTATCTTCCGTGTTTAAAAATATATAACATTCTCGGCCCATTGAATTTGTTATATAAGATAGTTCAGTTGCGGAAATTGATTAAACAATTCAAACCTGATATTTTGCATTGCAGTTATGTGAGCAAGGAAGGATGGCTTGGAGCATTGTCAGGATTTCATCCATTTGTATTGATGCCTGTAGGAACAGATATATTGATTGATCCATTTAACTCTTTTAAAACATTTTTAAAAAACAGGTTTTCTATTAGACGCGCGGATTTTATTACTTGTGACAGTAAATATCAAAAAGAGTTTGCTGTTAAAGTGGGGAATATTATACCCGAAAAAGTCATTACTTTTCCGTGGGGGATAGAACTTGAAATATTTTATCCAAGACGAAACAATCAGCTTCGCGATAAATTGGGCTGGAGCAATAAAACTGTAATAATAAGAAATCGGAATTTGTTTGATGTTTACGGCAAGGATTTATATGGACATAAAGATTTCATTGAAGCATTTAGAATTGCTTATAAAAAAAATAATAATTTGAGAGTTCTTCTAATAGGTAATGGAAATATGAAAAATTACGTTGTTGAAGAATTATCAAAAATTGATAGAGAATGTTTTTACTGGTTTGATTTATGTAATCCTGAAACTATGGCAGAATATTTAAATGCTGCTGATATTTATGTGAATACATCATATTCTGACGGAGCGTCGTGTTCAATGCTTGAAGCAATGGCTTGCGGTATTCCTGTGATAACAACCGATATTTTTGTTAATTACGAATGGATTAAAGATTATATAAACGGTTTTATAACAGAAAAAGGAAATATAGGAATTCTTTCTGAAAAAATATTATATTTAAGTGAAAATAAAGAATTATCTTTGAAAATGGGGCGAAATAATAGGGATTTAGCTGAACAGAAAGCTGATTGGAATAAAAATTTCCAGGTATTGGAAGAAATATATAAAAAATTAAAAGGATAATGCAGTTATGAAAATTTTAAATGTTGTCGGAGCGCGGCCTAATTTTATGAAAATAGCGCCGCTGCAGAGAGAAATGGATAAATTCAAAAATCAGATTTTTTATAAACTTGTTCATACAGGACAGCATTATGACAGAAATATGTCGGATAATTTTTTTAAAGATCTTGAAATCCGGAAACCTGATTATTTTTTGGCTGTAGGTTCAGGAAGTCATGCAGAACAAACAGCCAAGATTATGGTTGAGTTTGAAAAAGTTGTTCTTAAAGAAAAACCCGATGTTGTTATAGTTGCCGGAGACGTGAATTCAACAATTGCATGTGCGCTCGTAGCTGTTAAACTGCATATTAAAGTTGCGCATATTGAGGCTGGCTGCAGAAGTTTTGACAGAACTATGCCTGAAGGAATTAATAGAATTTTAACTGATGCAATTTCAGATTATCTGTTTGCACTTGATTATGATTCTTTAAAAAACTTAAAAAAAGAAGGAGTAGAAAAAAATAAAATTTTTTTAGTCGGAGATATTATGAT
>JAGOBX010000468.1 GCA_017999075.1 Candidatus Babelota bacterium
TACTATAAGTTTATTGATTGAACAATTTAACAGAAATAATACCGGTTATGGTGTGAAAAAAAGAATAGCGCAGATATTGAGCAGAATGAAAAAAGAAGAGTCAGTTAAGAATTTTTTTATTTCAAAACTTGATTATCCTGAAGATTCGATACGGAATATAATTTATAAATTTTTGAATAATGTTGATTTTAAGTCTCCGCCTGGAAAAATAAATGAAATTTTAAATATTATTGACGGTGAGATAAAATCAATAGTTTTTAATATTGCTGCATTGGAAGATATTAAAAATGACAGTGAATATAAAGTTTTAACACGGGCCATTGAATATGATGTTTTTAGTAAAACAGAAAAAATATTTTTTTTATTGAGTTTTATTTATCAGCGAGAATTGATAACAAGCGCTAAAACCAATTTTATGTCTGAATCACGAGAAAAAAAAATATACGCGTTGGAAATAATCGACAATATACTTTCAAATGATCTTAAAAATAAATTTTTCCCTGTTATTGACGAACTTTCAAATGATCAGAGATTGAAAAAAATGACTGTTTTCTATCCTGTTGAGCAATTACCGAAAATTGAAAAATTAAAAAAAATAATAACAGGCAATAAGGATACTTATTCATTTTGGACCAGAACATGTGCTGTATATATTGCTGGAAAATTTGCTCTGAAAGATTTTTATCAACCGGTTATAGATGCTTTGAATGATGACAGCAGTATAGTTCGGGAAACTGCAGTATGGGCTTTTGGAAGATTAAATCCTTCGGATTTGATTGAACGGCTCCAGATGCTGTTAAAAGATGAATCTGCTATTGTATCAGATATAGCCGGTTATGTTATTGAAACTGTAGGATTGGCTCAGCTGAAAATTAAAAAACAGTATCTGACTAAAACAGGAGAATGTGAAACAGGTTTGTTTGTAACTATTGTTGAAAATGAAAATGAATCAAGAGCGCGCAGATGCAGAGCTGCTCGTCAGCTTGCAAACATTGAATCTGATGAATCTAAAAAATCTTTGTTTAAAATGCTTGCAGTTGAGGATGAAACTATTTTGTCTGAAGTTTTAAAATCACTCGTTTTTTCAGGATTTGAAATTAATTCTGAAGCAAAAAAACAACTTTTAAAACTTGTAAATTCAGAATTTGAAGATATTGAAAATACTTTGCGGCTGATTGCTGTTTTTAAAGGAAAAGATGAATATAACGAACTGTATTCCGCGTTAAAAATTGAAATATTGAGAAATTGCGAACGAATTATATCTATTATCTCACTTTTAAACGGAAAAAATAATTATAAGGATTTATATTTCTGGTTTATAGAAAATAGATTGATAAATTATAACATTCCGGATAAAATGCTGAATCTTCTGAAAAAGTATCTTGAGTTTGTTTCTGATGAAAATGTTAAAAATACAATTTATTGTTTGCTGACAACATATAGTTTTTCAAAATTATTTGAAAAACTGAATGTAACGTCTGATTTAATAAAAGAACCTTTGAAAAAATCTTTGGAACTGATTGCGTTTGGTTCTGAGAAATGGCTTCGCAGCTGGACCAGAGCTGTAGCAATCAGGATTGTTGGAAATCTTGAATTTAAAGAATATGTACCTAAAATCGTTGTTCTTATGAAAGATCCTGATTTTATTATTAGAGAAACTGCTGTTATGGTTTTGCATAAACTTGATAAACCTGTATATGAAAACTACAAACATGATTTGAAAAATGATTTAAATCCTAATATAAGAAAAATTATAAGAGAATTAGAATAAATTATATGAATTATATATAATTTGATATTTGGGGGAATATAATGCTATTAACAATTGAAAAAGTATTGATACTTAAATCAGTGGATATTTTTACTAATATTCCTGAAGAATGTTTGGTGGAATTGGCAACTGTTATAAATGAAGTTGATATAAAATCAGGCGAAATAATTTTTCAGAAAGGAGACATAGGCAAATCTATGTACATTATAATTGAAGGAGAAGTTAAAGTTCATGATGGAGACAGAATATTTGCTACTTTGAGTGAAAGAAGCGTTTTTGGAGAACTTGCCGCATTAGATCCTGAACCGCGTTCTGCTACTATTACCGCAACAAAAGATACTTTTCTTTTTAAACTTGAACAGGAAGCTTTATATGAACTTATGTCTGAATATATAGAAGTTGCAAGGGGTATTATAAAAGTTCTCTGCAACAGATTAAGAAAATCTCAAAAATAAGATAATATTTTCAAAAAATTGTTTTCAAAATTTTGAAACATTTCCGATAATCCGTAATGCTGTAAATCGGATATGTTTTCTTGAGTTTATAAATTTTTATTTTTTCCTGAAGAAATTGTTTTATCGAATATTTCTGAAATGCTGTCCATCCGCTGAGCTATTATTAAATAATTGTAGGCAAATATTGACGGGAAAAAATTCGAAAAATAATAATGAATTTTTTCTAATAATCTGAAAAATTTATTTTTGCTTATCAGATCAGTTATCGGCGGACCGAACCCCTTTATTTTTATTACTCTGAACCCTTGCTGATTAAGAAGTTTTTTAAAACCGTTTATTGTAAACAACCGCTTGTGTGTCAAATCAAGTATTCCGCGTTTACTGTAATTGAATTGACCTGAAAGCAATGATATTCTCATAGGAAAATAGGATATGTTGGCAGTACTGATAAATAAAGTCCCTTTTTGTTTTAGCAAATTAAATATTTCGTTTAAAAAATTTTCGGGCGAATCAAGATGTTCGATTATATCAAGTGAAAAACAAACGTCAAAATTCCCTGAGTTCTCGATTTTTTGAGAAAAGTTATTATTTAAATTTAATGCATAACAGATTGATTTTCCTGCGTTTTTTGGAGAAATATTGTCAACTGCGTAGTGTTTTTCAGATAATTCTGCAAAACAGGAGCTTATCAATCCTTTATTTGCGCCCAACTCTATAGAAATAGTTTGAGCATTAAGTCCGGAATTGTTTAAAATAAACTGATGTAGAGAGTATTTGCTTTTTTTCATATAATAATTGTCATTTTCAAAAACTCCGAAATCAAAATTTTTCTGATAGTATAATCCGATATTTACAAGATGATATTGAATTACGGCTCTAATGCAGTTTAACGCATATTTAATACCGTTGACATGACATTTTTCGTCTCCATAAAAAGTAGGAATGGAAGCTTCTTCAATGATAGAATTTGTTTTTGCCGCCTGGATTATTATTTCAGTATCAAAATGAAATCCGTCAGAATTATAAATAAAAGGAACTTTTGATAGTAATGATATGCTG
>JAGOBX010000469.1 GCA_017999075.1 Candidatus Babelota bacterium
TTTTAAAATGAAAAAATTGATTGTAAACGCCGATGACTTCGGACTTCTTAATTGTGTTAATTCCGGAATAACTGAAGCATATAATAAAGGAATTTTGACAAGCTCTACAATGATGCTGAATATGCCGGGTTCCGCTGATGCTATTGAATTGGCTAAAAAATATTCTATTCCGACTGGAATTCATTTGAATCTTAATGCAGGAAAACCATTAGTGTCATATGAACTTTCGGATCCGCTGACAGGAGAATTTTACAAGGATGTTTATGTTTTAATAGATAAAATTAAAACAGGTGTTTTTAGTGAAAATAGCATCGAAAAAGAACTTTATGCTCAGTTAGCCTTGATGAAAGACAGCGGATTGAATATAACTCATATTGATTCACATAAACATTCTCATCAATTTTTGCCTTTGTTCAAAATAATCGAAAAACTTGCGGAAAAATTCGGTATTAAAAAAATCAGGATGTCGGCGGATGTTAACTTTTATTGTGATATAAATGCCGAAACAAATTTTAATTCTAAAGATTTTTCGTATCAGCTGTACATTCAGTATAATTTGAATAATGGAAATTATAGATCTTTGTGGTATGAAGAATATTTTTTATTTGCAGGATTTTTTTTCGCTGGTAAAATTGACAAAGATAATTTTACCAAAATTTTTTTAAAACTGCCTGATACTGATAAACCAATAGAAATTATGTTTCATCCTGCGTACAACTCCACTGATTTAGAAAAAATTTCTTCGTTGACATATCATCGTGAAACTGAGTTGAAAACCTTGATTTCAGATGAAATATTTGATATTATAAAAAAAAATAATGTTAATTTATGCGATTTTCAGCTCATTAATAAAAAATTGGAAAGGTAATTGGTTTTGTTATGTTGAAAAATAGAAGCGGTTTGTTCGTTAAATTAATTCTTCCTTTTATAATTATTATTTTATTGATAAATTTAATAAATATACTTTTTATAGGAAAAATAATCAGTATTCATCTTCATCAGGAAACAGGATACAAGATAAGCGAGTTTGAAATAAAAGAGATGCTCATAAAATTTTTTTTATTGGTAACATTTCTTTCTACTTTTATGATAATTTTTGTTTATTCGTATTTTATACGAAAACATATAGTTAAACCGATTTATAAAATAATATCTGCTATGCGGAACATAGGTGCAGGAAATACTGAGTATAAAATCGCAGTTGACAGGATAGATGAATTCGGTGAACTGCAAAATCAGTTTAATAAAATGATGATTAGTTTGAATACATTGAATATGGAACTTGAAAATATAAGAGAAAAAAATTTTCAATTTGAAAAACTGCAGATTTTGTCAAACCTTTCAAGCGGCATTTCTCACGAAATAAATAATCCGGTAAATAATATTTCATTGCTGCTTGAGGTATTGGAAAAATACAGCAATCATAATGATAAAATTTTGGATTTGAAAAATAAAATTGATTGTGAAATTTCAAAAATATCCGGAATAACTGCTAAATTCAGCGAATTTTCGAGAATACCCTTTCAGGATAAAGAAGAAGTGCAGATAGAACAGTTTATAAATGAAATATCTCAAATGCTGGCATTTAGTTTTAGAACAAAAAAGTTTGAATTTAATTTTATAAATAATTCTAAAAATGAAAAAATAAAAATTTTTAAAGAACCAGTTAAGTTTATTTTAATTAATCTTATTAAAAATGCAATAGAATCTATCTCTGATTTTGACGGAAAAATAAGTGTTATATTATCTTTTTTTAATAAAAAATATGTATTTGAAGTAATTGATAACGGTTCAGGGATTAATGAAACGGATAAGGAAAAATTATTTGTTCCATTTTATACAAGTAAAAAAAATGGATCAGGATTGGGACTTTCAATATCTAAAAAAATGGTTGATTTATGCAATGGTACAATATCTGCCGAGAATAACAATTTAGCTGCCGGCGCTAAATTTATTGTTGAGCTGCCTTTATGAAACTATTTCTATCAGAATTTATAATCTGTTTTTTTTTGTTGACATCTGTTTTTTTTAATGTGATTTTTTCTCAAAATATTAAATTGGGTTTTATGTATGAAAAATCTGAAAATTATAGTCATTTATTGAATCCGTTGGTATATATATATAATGCCGATAATGAAAAAAATATTTTGTTTTCCAGAAAATTTTCAGGGAAAAATGAAAATAAAATTGAAGTTTTATATCCTCTTTACTCATATATTAATAATTACTATAAAACAGAATCGCAGTTATTGGGAATTTTTAATATAACAAAATATAAAAATCATCCGGATGGAGAAGATGATTCGGATTATATTTTTTTTCCTGCGGCAATGGCGGGAAAAGATAAGAAAAAATGGTCGTATTTCTGTTTGTTTCCATTAGCGGGAAACTTAAAAGGTAAACTCGGCAAAGATGAAATATCTTTTGTATTGTTTCCTTTTTACATGAAGACTGTTTATAAAAATATTTTTGTTAAACACTATCTTTATCCATTTATTGCAAACGGGTATTCTGATAATGAAAAAAATTATTCATATAAAAAAATTTTTCCTTTTTATTCCGAAGAAAAATATAAAAATAAAACGTCTAAAAATTTTTTATGGCCGTTTTATAATTTTGAGGAAATAATTGAATCTGATGGAACGGTTTTTAAATCTTTTAATATTTTCCCTTTTTATGGAATTGAAAATAATAAAAATGGAAAATATATCTCTTATTTTTATCCTCTTATAAAATATAAACAGAATAATCATAAAGAATATTTTTCTGTTTTTCCGTTTTATGAACATATCAGGGATAAGAATTTTTTTAAAGAAAATTATTTTTTTTTATATGGAAAAACTGTTTTTTTTGAAAAAAATATTAAAAAAAAATATTATTTGTTTCCTATTATAACTGAATATAAGGATGATCGTTCAAATATTTATAGATTAAATATTATTCCATTTTATAAAAAATATAGGGATATGGAAAATGAAATTTTTCAGGTTTTTCCAATTGTAAAAATTAAAAAAAAATATGGGAAAACAACGGGTTTGCATCTTTTTGCATTTGATATGTTTCTTCGTGAAACTTCTGTAGAAAAAAATTATGCCAGATTTTGGAGATTATTTAATTATACGAATGAAAACAAATTGATAAAATTTGACGGATTTTATAAAACAATCAGTTATGTTAAAAATGATGAATCTATGAAGCTTTCAGTATTTCCCCTATTTACTTAGTCAAAAAATAACGATGATGGCCAAACTGTTTTAAAAATATTATTCGATACAATTAAAT
>JAGOBX010000470.1 GCA_017999075.1 Candidatus Babelota bacterium
GATTATTCCTCATATTCGCAAAATAATTAAATCCGGCGGTAACGCTTATTTTGAGATATCTGAAACTATACTTAACGATATTGAATCTTTTTTGTCCAATAATTTTGAATATAAAATATTTTTTAATTTTAATAATAAACCTAATGTCCTAAAAATTTCATTATGATTATAAAAGCTATTATTCTCGGAATTATTCAGGGATTAACCGAATTCCTGCCAATATCATCAACAGCTCATCTTATAATAATCGAAAAATATCTTTTCCTTTCAGAAAATATACCTTTTGTGAATATGTTTAAAGTTGTAATACAATCAGGATCTATTATTGCAGTAATTATTTATTTCAGAAAAAAAATAATTCCTCAGCCGAATTTGATAAAACATTTTTCTTTTCGAGACAGGTATATTCAGTTATGGCTGAAAATATGTCTGGCTTTTTTTCCTGCAGCAGTTGCAGGTTTATTATTTTCAGATAAAATCGACGAATTGTTTGAAAAACCTGTGCCTATAGCGTATGCTCTTATTTTTGGAGCTTTACTTCTTTTATTCGCCGAAAAAAAATCCGAAAAAAATACAGTTATATATGATGAACACAATATTTCTTTCATTAAAGCATTTATAGTAGGAATATTTCAATGTCTTGCACTATGGCCAGGAATGTCAAGATCAGGTTCTACAATAATAGGCGGATTTTTCCTTGGTTTTTCAAGAAAAGCCGCAGCGGAATTTTCTTTTTTTCTTTCAATTCCGACAATAATAGGAGCAAGTTCATATAAACTTTTTAAAACTTTAAATGACGGATTAATTCTTTCTCAATCAGAATGGATTACTCTTGCAGCAGGAACTCTTGTTTCTTTTATTGTCGCATATGCGGTAATAGCTTTATTCATGAATTTCATAAGGAAAAATAATTTATATGTTTTTGCTTATTATAGAATTATTTTGGGTATACTGGTTTTAATATTCTAATTTTTCGGAGGATAATTGCAATATGGCAAATTTTGTTTTTAATGTTTCAACTGAAAATTTTTATGAAGGAGTTGTTCAAAAATCATCTGCAACACCTGTTCTTGTAGAATTCTGGTCAGAACGTTTTAATGGGAGCAAAATATTAAAACAAACTTTAATCAAAATAACAAATGAATTAAACGGCAAACTTCTGTTAGGTCTTGTCAATGTTGACGAAGAACAGCAGATAGCAGCTTATCTTCAGCTTACTACTGTTCCTGACGTAAAATTATTTATTAGTGGAAACGTTGCAGATGAATTTTCCGGTGCGTTAACTGAACAGCAGGTCAAAAATTTTTTAAAAAAATATGTTGTTTCAGAAACAGAAAATTCTTTAGATTCAATAAAAGAAAAAATAAAAAAACTGGATATTGACGGAATTGAAACAGAATTATTGAACATGTATAAAAAAGATAAGAATAATGATAAAATATCTATTTGTCTTATAAAATACTTTTTGTTAACAGGAAACATAGAAAAAGCAGATGAAATTTCTCAGAATATAGTAGATTCAGACGCTAAATTTCTTATTGAAGCAATCGATTATTGGAAATTACATGAAAAATTAGACACTATAAACTTTAAAAAACACAAATCTGAAACTTATGAAGATAAACTTTTATATTCATTATTTCTAATAAAAGAACAGAAAGATTTCAAATCAGCTTTAGAACAATTATCAGAACTGGTTTCATTAAATAAAAATTATAACAATCAAATCGCAAGAAAAGCTATGGTATCGATATTTACAATACTCGAATCAGGTCCGTTAGTCGAATCATTTAGAAATAAACTTTATAATTTAATTTTTTAATTTTTGTAATATAATCAGATTTTTAAGATTTTACATTAACGCATTATGCGTTTTAAAATAAAAGGAGGATATGAAATGGCTAATATTTACCATATCAATTTAAACAAGCAGATGATTAAAAATGCAAAAGTTGCTTTAATTCCAGGAGATCCTGCCCGTGTAATAAAAATCGCTAAAGCTTTAAGCGGTAAAAGCTCAGAACTTGCATTTAACAGAGAATACAGAACATGGATTGTTCCTGTCAGCAAAACCGATAATATACTTGTAACATCTACGGGAATAGGAGGTCCATCTGCTACCATAGCAATTGAAGAACTCGCTTATCTCGGAGTAAAAGTTTTTGTCAGAGTCGGCACTACAGGTTCAATTCAAAAAAATTTAAAAGTCGGAGATATAGCTATTACAAACGCATCAGTACGTTTGGATGGATCATCAACTCATTACGCTCCTATAGAATATCCGGCAGTATCTGATTTTCAGGTAACAAGAATACTTGCAGAAAGTGCTGAATCAGCCAAAATTTCCTATAAAATAGGTATTACTGCTTCTTCTGATACATTTTATCCTGGCCAAGAACGATATGATTCATATAGCGGTTATGTTATAAAACGCTTTCAGGGAACAATGAAAGAATGGCAGAAATTAAATGTTCTTAACTATGAAATGGAATCATCTTCTGTCTTAACTGCATGTTCGGCATTAGGACTTAAAGCTGGTTGTATTGCAGGAGTAATAGTAAACCGTGCTTCATCTGAAAAAATCAACCATGATGATGTAGTTAGAGCTGAAAACAATACAATTAAAATTGTTGAAAAGTCTTTAGACAAACTGATTCAGCTTTCAAAACAAAAATAAAATGAAAATAAATAAATTCCGGGAGTTTCAATATTCCGGTTTTTTTTATGGCAGCGGAATCAGATCAAATACAGAAATATCCGGATGGATATTAAAAATATTTATTGCCTGTATTGTTTCTATTATATTAGGCAATTTGACTAATACCCCTGATATTTTAACACTTGTATTCGTTACATTATTATGTTTGCAGCCGACAGTACTCGGAGGAATCAGAATCGGATTACAGCAGATAATTTCGGCGACAATATGTTCTCTATTAACCATATTTTTGCTGAAATTTCTGCATCCTGTTCTTGCTGTTTCTTTTTCAATGGTTTTAATTTCACTAATTATTATAAAATCAAATAAAGAATACTTATTCCCAATAGCTTATTTTTCAGTTTTATATATAGGAACACTCGGCAAAAATAATCCGGAATTTTTTTTTACTCAACGCATAACCCATTTGTTCATAGGAATCCCTGTTGCTGCAATCCTGAATTATTTTTTCGGAATATATGACTATAAAAATAAACTTTTAAAACGCATAATCAACATAAGGTTTATTGTTTTTGAAAAATCTTCAGAGCTGCTTAAAGCTCTCAGTTCAAGAGATAAAAA
>JAGOBX010000471.1 GCA_017999075.1 Candidatus Babelota bacterium
AAACCTTTTTAAATTTGAAATCATTATTTTATTATATAGAAAAAAAAAAAATATTCAATATAAAAAAAATATATTTAAAAAATATTTTTTATTGAATAATAGGTATGTCAATAAAACTAAAAAAATAAATAATAAAGAATATAATCTTTTTATCAAGTTTAAAATATAATTGACAAATTAAAAAATGATTATAATATTTTATTGTTTAATATGTGATTTTTCCAAATTATTTATAATATGTAATTTTTTTAAGGAAAATGGTTGGTAGATGGCTACAATAATTTCAATTGTGAATCAGAAAGGCGGAGTTGGAAAAACTACTACAGCAGTTAATTTATCTGCGAGTTTAGCTATTTTAGGGAAAAAAGCATTACTGATAGATATTGATCCTCAAGGCAATGCTACTTCAGGGTTGGGAATCGGTAAAGAAAAACTTGTGAACAGTATTTACAATGTTTTCATAGACGATACCCCGCTTGAAAACACAATAAGAAATACAGGGATTGAGAATCTTCATATGATTCCTGCAAATAATGATTTAATCGGAGCTAATATTGAGCTTCATAATATTGAAAATAAAGAGCGGATTTTACGTGATAAAACGGAAAAATCAAGATATAAATATGATTATATTTTAATTGATTGCCCGCCTTCTCTTGGTTATTTGACTTTAAATGCATTAGTGGCTTCAGACTCAGTCCTTATTCCTTTACAGTGCGAATTTTTTGCAATGGAAGGATTAGCGCAATTGATAAATACGTTTAATTTAGTAAAAAGCCGACTTAATAATGATTTGATAATACAAGGTATTTTATTGACTATGTTTGACAGAACAGCGCATATATCAGTTGAAGTTGAAAAAGAAGTAAGAACTCATTTTTCAGATAAAGTATTTAATACCACAATTCCGCGTGACACCAAACTCACTGAATCGCCGAGTTTCGGCAAGCCGGTTATGTTGTATGATATTATATGCAAAAGTTCTACCGCATATATGTTGTTGGGGAAGGAGGTAATATCGTTAAATGCAAAAACAGGTGTTAGGTAAAGGGCTTGATGCGCTGATACCGGAAAATACAAAAATGCCGGAGAGTCCTAAAGATAATATAGTTAAAATTATAAATATTAACAAAATTATTCCGAATATGTATCAGCCGAGAAAAACTTTTGAAGAATCAAAAATTCAGGAACTGGCAGATTCAATCAAATCAAAAGGTATATTAAATCCTATAATTGCAAGGGAAGAAGGAACTGACAGATATCAGATAATTGCGGGTGAACGCAGATGGCGCGCTGCAAAAATTGCAGGGATAGAAAATATTCCTGTTATTATTCAAAAGGTTGACAATAAAGAAATGCTTGAATTGTCGATAATCGAAAATATTCAGAGAGACGATTTGAATTCAATAGAAGAAGCAGAAGCATACCAATCTCTTCTTAAGGAGTTTAATTTAACGCACGAGGAAATTTCGCTGCGTGTAGGTAAAAGCAGAACTTCTATAACAAACATATTGAGATTGTTGAAACTGCCTTATGAAATAAAAGACGGATTGAGAAAAAATATTATTTCAATGGGTCATGCGAGAGCAATATTAGGGTTGGATAACGAAGGAGATATGTTAAGGTTATTCAATACAATTGTTAATGACGGTATTTCTGTAAGAGAAACAGAACGGTTGGTAAAAAAATTGTTGAAACAAAACGAAGATGACGAGGAATCATCTTCAAAACCGCCATTAAAATCAAAGATTACCGTAGAGATTAGAATGATGGAAGAAGAATTGATGGAATATCTCGGGACTAAAGTTCATATTAAAGATAAAAAACATCGTGGGAAAATTGTAATAGAATATTACAGTTTAGATGATTTTGAAAGGATACTTGATAAAATAAAAAATGAGACCAGCTAATATTTTTAACGTAATTCCAGGAGTTAAATTAGCAAGACCGGTTTATAATTCTGAAGCCAATATATTACTTAATAAAAATTCGGTTTTGTCTGAAAAATATATTGAACGTATAAAAAATATAGGCGTTAGAACTATTTTTATTGAGGATGAGATTTCAGATGGGATTTTTATCAATGATGTTATTTGTGAAGAAAACAGAGTAGAAGCTGTAAAATTTATAAGGAAGCTTTTAAAATTTTGTGAAGCTGTTAAAGAACCGCATAAAATAAAGTTGGATCTGGATAATCTTTTTGCAATTGTAAAAAAACTGGTTGATGACTTATGGTTAAATAAAAGTAAAGTTTTTACCCCGTCTATAGATGTAAAAAATGCTGAAAATTATACTGCTGCTCATTCTGTAAATACTGCAATAATATCAATGGTTATAGGCCTTGGACTTCAATGGACAAAAGAAGATATTATTGAACTTGGAATAGGCGCAATACTGCATGATGTCGGTAAAACCAAAATTCCTAATTCTATACTTGATAAGCCTGGAAGATTAACCAATGAAGAATATGATATAATTAAAACTCATTCCGAACACGGGTATAAAATTTTAAAAAATATTCAGAATTTATCTGAAGATATTCTTTTTGTAAGCTGGCAGCATCATGAAAAAGTAAACGGACAGGGATATCCTGAAGGTTTGACAGAAAAAGATATTCTGGAAAATGCCAAAATAGTCGCGCTTGCTGATGTATTTGACGCATTGACTTCTGACAGAGTTTATAAAAATAGAATGCCTGCTGATATGGCGATAAAAATCATACTCGGAGCTTCCGGTTCACATTTTAGTTCAATATATACCTCTGTGTTTGATAATTATGCGCAGATGTATCCTCCGGGTTCTATAGTGCAGTTAACCAATGGTATGTTAGGCATTGTTTTAAGTTATAAAAATAAAACTAATTATAAATTACGCATATTTACCGATGAAAATAAAAAAAAACTTGATACTTTTTTAATTATGGATATGAGTAAAGAAAAAAAATTGAGAATTATTAAGACTCTTGACGATTTACACTATACTTGAGGCAGTAATCGGCAGCGAAAAGTATTATATAAAAATTATTGATTTTTATATTTAATTTTAGTAATATAATTTTATTCATAAAATAATAATTTAGATTTAATAAATTGGAGGCAGGGATGACTTTGCTGGATAGAGTTATTTCTATTGCAAAAAAAATAAGCAATATACATATGTCGAGAACTTTTTTTCTTGTAACAGTTATAATATTAAATACTGTAATTACTAATATAATCTGGAATATTAAATCTGATAAATACAGGATTGATATTAAACAGAATTTTGCTTTGAAAAAAG
>JAGOBX010000472.1 GCA_017999075.1 Candidatus Babelota bacterium
ATCGACAAAAAAAATAAAATTACAATAGATAAATAATTTTTATCGATAAAAATTATACTTAAAGAAATAAATAAAAATATGGATTCAATAAAAAAAAAATAAGTATAATTATTTTTCCAGCATATATAAGTATAAAAAGATGAAATCAGAATCAAAGGAATAGCAATAAAAAATACTGAAACAGGTCTTGATGTTTTATTATAAAAAACAGGTTGAGGTTTAATTTTATATAATTTGATTAAAAAAACCAGTATAACCGTTACAATATAAAAAGGCGCAAATTCATAATATTTATTGTAAATCCATTGTTCCCGCAGCCATAAAAAGTTTTTATGAAAAATAAATATATAAAAAAAAATTAATAAAAAGAAAACTGGCATTATTTTTTTTTTATTATTTCAACAATTTTATTTATTAATTTTTTATCCTTCAATAGAATAATATCGCTTGGAAGTTGGGCATTTATCAATTTTTCGGATATATCCGACACTATGAAATAAAAAGGTATGTTTGAATATTTTTCAGTCTGTTTCAATGTTAAATAAACAGATAAAGCGTTAAATTCACCAAGATTGTATTCTGAAAAAATATAATCAAATTTTTTTTTTGTAAGTTCATACAAAATTTCAATAAACCCGGGAGCAAAATAAAAATCAAATAATGATTGGGTATTAAAAGACTTTGATAATGTGCTGAATATAAAATTGGTATTTCCGCAGACAAGTATATTTTTTTTTATGACAATTTCTTCAGAATTAATTTCATTACTGTTATCAAAAATATTTTCGATTTGATTAATTAGGTTTACAAGTTTTTTTTTGTATTCAGAAGAAACATTGAATTCGGAATTTTTCAAAAAATAGTCTTTAATTACTTCTGCAAGCAAATCATTGAACAGAATACAGCTGTCAAATGTAGACTCTTTATTGCTTGATTGTATATTAAATTTATTAAGAACATAATCCAATATTTCTTCGATGCAAAAAGAAACCTCACTGATAAATTTAAATCCATAGGAGTAACCTGTCCCTTTTATGCTGTGTGCGGTTCGGTTGCAGTCGTAAATAATATCTTTGTATTCAGAAATATCAGTTTGTTCGGAAAGAAAAAAAAGCTGTTTATCAAGTTTTGCGGTTTTTTCTAATATATCAGATAAATAATTTTTTCTGACAGAATTAAAATATTCATAATCTTCATCTGTAAAATTAACATCGTATTTTTGTTTTAAAAATTTTTCTTTAAGCATAAGCATATAATTAGATGATAATTTATAAATATTTTTTTATGCGCGCATAAAACTCGGAAGGACTGAATGGTTTGGTTATGTATTCGGTTGCTCCTGAATCATATCCTTTAATAACATCATTCTCATTACTTTTTGCTGAAAGCATGATTATAGGAGTTTTCTTGTATTTATCAATTTCTCTTATTTTTTTTAATGCATAAATCCCGTCAAAAACAGGCATCATAATATCAAGTATTATCACATCGTATGTTTTTGAAATATCACCTATTTTTTGAAGAGCTTCCTCGCCATTTTGAACATAATCAAGAAAATGTCCTTCTTTCGAAAGTTTAAATCTTATAAGTTGTTCCACCTGTTTTTCATCGTCAGCAAGTAAAAACAGAGCCATTTATTATTCTTCCTTTTTTAATAATAAACAATAAAATTTTTATTTTTTAATTTTGATAATTTCTTTTATTTTACTTATTACAGCATCATTGGCTATAGGCTTTGTTAATATATTATCAACGCCGGCTTTTAT
The DNA here is from genome assembly GCA_017999075.1 of Candidatus Babelota bacterium. GTDB lineage: Bacteria > JAGOBX01 > JAGOBX01 > JAGOBX01 > JAGOBX01 > JAGOBX01. Next base: position 1,767 of record JAGOBX010000472.1, read on the forward strand.
AATTTTTATAACTTCGTTTTGAGTTATCTGGTCGCATACTGCAATAATATAAGTTTTTTCTAAAGAACATTTTTTTTCATGTTCACGTATAGATGCCGCTATATCAGCAAGTTCATTTATATCAAGTTCGATTATCACTGAATTAGGTTCATTTTTTATATATTGATTTATTATATCATCTTTATTTCCTGCATCTATTATATTAAAATTAAATGGAGCAAGAAAATGTTTTATTATTCTTAGGCTGTATGATTGCTGTTCGTTTAATAAAATTTTAATGTCTTTAAGTTTAATTTTTGTCTCTTCATTGCGGTTGCTTCTCCGCTCATCTATGTAATAATTGCTGCCGGTCATAGCTTTTGCTTTTTTTTTAACCATGACTGCAGTATCAGATATTTCGAATATTGAATGAAAATTATAATTAATTGAAGGAACAACGCCTATAGACAAAGATACAAATCCGTATTTACGTTTTACTCCGTCTCTTCCAGCGGCGGTTATTCCGCCGGCTCTTATATCATTAGGCGTATAAAACTGTTTTATATTTGCATCAAACTCTTTTATAAAATTAGCTAGCTGAGCTTCAAAATTTTCCGCATGCAGTATTAAAATAAAATCATCGCCGCCAATATGGCCTATAAAATTTTGTTTATCAGAACCGAACAATTTTTTTAAACAGTCTGCTGTATAAAGAAGAACTTTATCTCCTTTGTCAAATCCATAAAAATCATTGTAAACTTTAAAATTATCAAGATCAATATAACAGAAATAAAATGGTTTTTTCTTTGCCAGAAGGTCGTTGGTATAGTTAGAAATCACATTATTGCCAGGTAAACCAGAAAGGGGGTTCAATGCCGATAGCTTTTTTCTTAAACTTAATGTTTGCTTTATATGAGAAAGCATAATGGAAGGCGAACAAGGTTTGATAATATAATTGTCTGCGCCGTATTCAAAACCTTTGATTATATCCTGTTCTTTGCCTTTTCCTGAAAGGATAATAACAGGTATTGAAACAAAAGCGGCAATAGATCTGAATTTTTCAAGAAATTCATAACCGTTCATTTCTGGCATTATAATATCAAGTATCACCAAATCAGGGATAAATGTTTCAAGCTGTATAAAAGCTTCTTTTCCATTTATAGAATGTTTTACAACATATTCTCCAGTGCTTAATTTATCAATAAGCATCTGAGCAATCCATTTATCATCTTCAACAATAAGTATTTTTTCCATAAAACACGATATTTATTTTATATATATTAATTTTTTAATTATATCCTTAAAAAACAAAAATGTCAAATTTTTAATTAATTTTTTAATGAATCTGATATTATTGAAACCAAAAATTTTATCTTATTTTAAAACTGATTTCCTTTAAATTCAGATTTATCCTCAGATATTGAAAATTTCTGGAAAATTAAAAATTCGTTCTTGACAAATCTTGAATTTTAAAATAAAATGCAACAAAACTTACTTTAGAATTCAAAAAAAGTAGGTGGGTTTTTT
>JAGOBX010000027.1 GCA_017999075.1 Candidatus Babelota bacterium
GGAGGTTAAAATGAGTATGAAATGCAGATTATTGTTTTTAATAGTATTTATTATTTTCTGCTGCGCTATAACCATTAGCGCCGATGATATCAGCGATATAAAGGCCGATATTAAATATTTAAAGGACCAGATAGACTTTCAAAAAGCAATGACAGACGAATTGTTAAGCGCTCAGACAGACGCCGGAGACAAATCGACTTTTAAAATGGCGGGGTTTATAGAATTTCGTTATGAAAATATGGATATAAAAAACGGAGAGTACACAACTGCTACTCCTAATGGTTCTGCAGTAGCGTATAAATTATGGAAAAGCCAGCTTCCAGGCCAGTTTTCAGTAAGAAATCTGAATTTGTATTTTGATTATTCTTATGGCCCGAAAGTGAGAGCATTGTTAGAAGTTAAGCTTCTTCCGAACCCTACAGGTGACGATGAGTTTTTGTTAGATGCTCAGACTGTAACAAATGATGGAAACGGAAGTTTTATAAGTTTTGGATCAACATATATCGAAAGAGCTTATTTAGATTATAAAATAAGTGATTTTTTTAAAATTCAATTCGGAAAATTTTTAACTCCGTTTGGAATATGGAATGTTGAACACGGAGCTCCTATATTGCCTTCAATCAGAGTTCCTGCCACAATATCTTACGGATTTTTTCCAAACAATCAAATGGGTATAAATTTTCATGGGAATAAACTTCTTGGCAGCTGGGAATTCGATTATAATTTATATGTATCGAACGGAAGAGCTGTTTAGGGCATTGAAAACAATGAAAATAAAGGAATCGGAGCAGGAATTAATTTTAAAGCTCCAACAAAATTCTTGAAAAAACTTGTATTCGGCGCATCATATTATACAGGAAAAGAAGTTCTTGAAGCACAACAGAAATATTATGCGCAGTATTATAACACTGCAGGTGAAACAGAATTATTGACATTCTATGATTCTATACGTAATGCTGCAGATGAATATTCAGTAGCGTTTCATCTTGCAACAGGATATAAAAAACTTGAATTGAACGCTGAATATATTTTAAATAAAATTGATTATGAAAACAATGTAGGTATTGACAATTTGAATTACAGATTGTTTTACAGACCTGACAATGTTTCATTGATAGACGGAACAGCAACAACTTTAAAAACAAGTATAAACGCTACCTATGCAGGGATGAACACAGCTAATCCTAATTTAGGAGGCTTTACTGTTGCACAATTTTTAGGCATTAATGATGCAACAACATTAGCTGCTGCAAGCGCTTTAGTAACTGCTTCAGTTTTGGATGCAACTACAAAAGCTCAACTGTTGGCAGGATTAGGTGCAGGTATGGCTACCGGAAAAACAACTTTCGGTCAATTGAGAGATTCAGTTACTCCTAAAGAAGCTACAAATTATATGGCTGCAACAGGTAATACAACAAAATATGGTTATGCTAGTCCATTGGCAACTTTAAAAGCTACACGTAAGGGTTATTATGTGATGGCAAGATATTTATTATCTTCAAAAGTATATCCTTATGTTTATTATGAAAGCGCAGATCCTGGCGATAACGACGTATTTCCGCCAGTTAAATTATGGGTTTTTGGAATAAATTATAAACCTGTTCCTGTTGTTACATTCAAAACAGAATACAGTATTCAGAAATTCAAAAAAGAAGGTATAACTACAGGATATACTGGTACAGCGGCCACAATCGCATCGACGCGCTGCGAAGATTTTGATTATTTCCAGGTTTCAGTATCATACGCGTTTTAATTTAAATTTTAAGGTAAAGGAGGTAGAATAGATATGATTAAGAAATTAGTTATAACGATGATAATAATCACAGCGTTTTGTTTTTCCGCGTTCAGCGAACCGAAACCTGACGATCTGGTATTCTTCGCAAATAAAGCGTCGGTAAAACAAACCGATTTAAGTTTGAAAGAATTAGAACAAATTTATTTAAGTAAATTAACAGCGTGGCCTGATAAAAAAAGCGGGAGCATCACGCCTTTTAATATAGCTATGGATACTCCGGAACGCGATTCGCTTCAGAAAAGCGTTTTGAAGATGTCTTCTGAAGACGAAAAGAAATATTGGGTTCAGAAGAGAATAGAAGGTAAGGAAAACCCTCCTGAAAGTAAAAAATCCGCTGCAATGGTTCAGATGATGGTGTCAAAAATGAACGGAGCAGTAGGATATTGTTTTTATAAAGATATTCAGGCGAGCATAAAAGACGCTATAATAATTTTAAAGATTGACGGAAAAGAAGGATTATAGTATAATATATTTTAATGTGTGGCCGGAATATTCCGGTTACACGTTAAAATATTTATTATTTGCCGGAAGTCAAAAGAACTGGATTTCCGGCATATAATATATATAATTATGAATAACCTTAAAAAAATGATTTTGATAATCATAAATCAGTAATCAATAATTTGGGTTGAGAAAAATTATTTGTAAGGATGGTTGCATTATGTCGTTGACAATTAAAAAACGGCTTGTAATATATTTTTTACTTACCGCATTAATTCCTTTAATAGCAATATTCTGGATAGGTATAAGCACATTTCAGAGTTCAAAAGAAAAAGATATTGTTCAAAATTATGCGAATGTAGAAAAAACATTTATTGATAATATTGAGAAATCATTGTTTGAACGGATGAAAAATATAAAATTGTGGTCGAAATTTCCTGTTATGGAAGAAGTTATTGCAATGGATTTGGATGGGAACATTTCAAAATTTATAACCCAATTTAAAAAAGACGACATATATTTTCTTGATATGGTTGTTACTGATATGAGCGGTAAAGTTGTGGCAAGTTCAAACGGGAAATATATAAACCAATCTCTTGCGGATGAACCTGGTTTTGCCGAATCTGTTAAATCAGGTTTTATTGTTCAGGATATGAGATTCAGTAAGTTTTTTAGTTCAAATGTTATTCTTATGTTTAATCCAATAACCTCCTCAAAAAATATTTCTGAAAAATATGGAATGCTTGTAGCTGCATTTGACTGTAATACTTTAATTTTTGAACAAAACGACAAATTGAATTTGACAGGGAATCAAAGTAATGGCCAAAGCGATAAGGCATTTGTTCAATTGTTTAACTCTGAAAATTTTATAATATCATCTCCAGGATTTTTCAGGGGGAAAGATATTATTTTAAAAAATAAAAATGATGTTCCTGAAGTGGCTGAAAGATTAAAAACAGAAAATTCAGGATTAATGATGAGTAAAAATAAAATAATAGTTTATACAAAATCAGATGGGCATAAAGCAGGTAATGATGAATTACAGTCGTTAAACTGGTATGCAGTAGCTGAAATAGATAAATCTTTGGCGTTTGCCGATATAAACAATATGAAAATATTGATGATAATATTTTTAATTGTAATATCATTGGTTGTATTTTTAATTTCATATTATGTATCTTCAAAAATTACTAAACCTATAATTAAAATAACAGATATGGGGAATAAACTTGCGAAAGGAGATTTAAACATTGATTCAAGTTCGATTCAGTGGAAAAACGATGATGAATTAGGACAATTGTCTACAGCATTCAGCAACATTGTCAGCAGCCAGAAAAAACTTGTAGAACAGGCAAACTGCATAAGCAGCGATGATTTAACAAATAAAATTCTTGATACCAAAATAGAAGGAGATCTTGGAGAAGCGTTCAGTAAAATGACATTAAAATTAAGGGGATTAGCTGATCAGGCCCGTATAATAGCCAATGATGATTTATATAACAATCTTCTTACCACAGACGGAACAGGTACATTAAGTAAAGCGTTTGCTGATGTTGTAATTAATTTGAGAGGACTAACCGATCAGGCTCAATTAATAGCAAATGATAAATTAAATAATGAGGCTTTGTCAATTAAAGGAGAAGGCACTTTGAGCAGGGCATTTGCTGAAATGACTATAAATCTTAGAAAATTTGCTGAGCTTGCGAAACTTATATCAGACGGTAAATTAAGCAGCGACAAACTTCAGGTTGAAGATAAAGGCGTATTAAGCAATGCATTTTATGAAATGATTCTGAGTTTGAAGAAACTTTCTGAACAGGCAGGAGCCATAGCCCGCGGAGAATTGAATCACCCTGTTCTTTCAGAATCCGTAAAAGGGGAACTTGGAGATAATTTTAGAATAATGACAAATAATCTGCGTAAATTGATATCGAACCTTGAAAATATAATAATGGAAGTGAAAAATGTTGCAGGAGTTATTGACAATGTGACTGTTGCGGTAAATACAACTTCAAATGATTTTATAAACCAGAGTAAGGATCAGGCTTTATTGACTAATGATACGGATACTGCATTGACTCAATTTTCATCTTCAGTTCAGGAAATTGCATTGAACTGCGATAAGAGTAAGCAGATTTCAAAAAATACTATTGAAGCTATAAAATCAGGAATGCAGATAATGAGTCAGGTTACACAGGAAATGGAAAATATAAATGAAAGCATTAAGCTAACATCACATAAACTTGACGAATTGAATGACAGCAGCAGAAAAATAAGCAATATTGTAGATATAATTACAGGAATTAGCGAAAAAACTTCTTTGCTTGCTTTGAATGCTGCAATAGAAGCTGCGAGAGCTGGCGAATCAGGCCGCGGGTTTGCGGTTGTTGCTGATGAAGTAAATAAACTTGCGGAACAAACAAACAAATCTGTAAAAGAGATTTCTTTGCTTGTTGATACTATAAAAGTTCAGACAACCATGTCTGTTGAATCGATGAACAACGGAAGAACTTTGATTACAAATGGAGTTCAGCTTGTAGATAAGGCATCTTCAGCATTCAGCAATATTCACGAATCTATTGAAGAAACTAATACTTCGATCATTGAAATTTCCGATGCAGTAAAAGAACAGACAAATGTTATAGACAGTATAGTAAGAACTACGGACAAACTTAAAAATATTTCAAAACAGGTTATGGAGAAAAGCCAGGAACTGCGGACAAAAGGCGAAACGCTTAACGATAATTCTAAGAAACTGCAGGTTTTGCTTAAAAGTAATTGAGAATAAATTTCCTTTTTGAAAAACTTGAAAAAAAATATAAATGGAGGGGTTGGTGGCCGTCAACCCCTGAAGGGAAAAAAACTCCGGAATATCACAAATCAAAAAAATATAAATATACAGATAACGAAAAATTTGAAATTGCAGTCGGAGCGATATTAACTCAAAATACGGCCTGGACTAATGTAATAAAAGCTTTGGAAAATTTGAATTTTTTAGGCGTTAATTTGCCTGAAAAATTATTGAAAACAGAAGAAGATTTGTTGCTTAATGCAATAAAACCATCAGGATATTATAATCAAAAATTAAAAAAAATAAAATGTTTATCTGAATTTTTTATTAAAAACAGTTTTAAAACTTTGAATAAAAAAAATGCCGCAGATTTACGTTTTATGTTTCTGAATATATGGGGAATAGGCAGAGAAACTGCGGATAGTATTATACTGTATGTTTTTAACAAACCGATTTTTGTAATAGATGCATATACCAGAAGAGTATTAAAACGAAATGGAATAATAGAAGGTAATGAAGATTATGATGAAATCAGAGAATTGGTTGAAAATAATATTCCTCATAATGTGAATAAATATAAAAATTACCATGCTGTTATAATTGAGTTATGCAAACAATATTGTAAAACTAATCCTGACTGTAAAAATTGCATATTAAATGAATATTGTATTAAAAATATAAAAAAAATATAAAAATTGCTTGCAATTTTTTTTACTTTAACTAAAATAGATTAATTACTAAAATAAGATAAAAAAAGGACCTTGTCTTTCATGGATCAATCCAGTGAAATAATAAATGTTTTACTAAGTTATGAAGTAATTAACCAAGAGCAATTGGATAGCGCAGCTGCAAAGATTGAAGAGGTTGCGGCTAAACAACAGGAACAAAATCAGGGTTTAGAAACAAGAGATCAAACTGTTTCCAGACTAAGTGTAGAAGAAGCTTTAGTTCAATTGAATTTTATAACATGGGAACATGTAGCAGCAGCTTTATCTCAAATCTCAGGAATACCATATGTTAAACTTGAAAGTTATGAATTAAATGAAGAATTAGTGACTAAAATTCCTGAGAAATTAGCAAAACGTCATAATCTTATAGCCATTCAGCAGGATGAAGATAAATTAGTAGTAGCTATAACCAACCCGAATAATATTGCTGCGCTTGATGATATAAGTTTGATGCTTGGATTTTATGTTGAAGCTGTAATAGCGCCTAGAGATGAAATACAATCTGCGATAGATCGTTTTTATGCAAATAAAGAAGAAGATTTTTCAAATGTATTATCATCATTAACTGAAGATGATGTAGATATGGTGGATAGCAATCTAGGCTCTTCGAATTCTGTAGATAATCCGAAAGTTGATACAAAAGCTGTTCAATGGGTTAAAATGGTTATTATGAAAGCTCTAAAAGACAGAGCGAGTGATATACATCTTGAGCCATTTCAAAAAAGTTTTAGGGTACGTCAGAGAATTGACGGTGTTTTGTTGCCTGTTACTCCACCCCCTTTAAATTTGAAAAACAGTATAGTTTCACGTATAAAAGTAATGGCAGAATTAAATATAGCAGATACAAGACTTCCTCAAGACGGAAGTATACGTTTGAAACTTCCAGGGAAAAATATAGATTTACGCGTAGCATGTCTACCTACAGTTAACGGTGAAGCCGTGGTTTTAAGAGTACTTGACAAATCTTCTGTTTTATTAAGTATGAGTGATTTAGGATTATCAGAACATATAGAAAAAGCATATAGAAAATCTCTGAATATGGCTAATGGAATAATAATGATTACCGGACCTACAGGATGCGGCAAGACAACAACATTATATGCCGGGATGATAGAAATAAATGAACTTGAAAGTAAAGTTATAACAGTTGAAGACCCTGTTGAATACGAAATTTATGGGATGATGCAGTGTCAGGTTAATGAAAAAGTAGGGATGACATTCGGCAGCGCCTTGCGTTCAATATTGAGGCAGGACCCGGACATAATACTTATTGGAGAAATGCGCGACCCTGAAACCGCAGGTATTGCTATAGAATCAGCACTGACAGGACATTTGGTTTTAAGCACTACTCATACTAATGAAGCGGCTGGAACAATTACCCGATTAATAGATATGGGCTGCGAGCCTTTTTTAATAAGTTCTACTGTTCAAACTGTAATAGGGCAAAGATTGGTTAGAACAATATGTCCTAATTGCAGAGAAGAATACAAACCAGATCCTAAGTTATTTTTAAAATTAGGAAAACGGCCGGAAGAATATGGAAATGTACAGTTTTTTCACGGTCGCGGTTGTGAACAATGTGTTAAAACCGGATATTTTGGAAGGGTGGGTATTTTTGAAGTATTTGAAATGAGAGAAGCGTTAATAGAACTGATAGTTAAAAAAGCTCCTGCAAATATTCTCCACGCGAAATCTTTGGAACTTGGTATGGTACCGATGCGGGAAGACGGATGGCTAAAAGCTGTTGCCGGAAAAACAACACTTGAAGAAGTTACGAGAGTTGCTCCTATAGAACCAGGGGTATCATTGCTTGATGAAATATAAATTTTGCATAAAAAAGTGAAATTTATTTTTAAAGGTGTAAAGTAGATGTTAATTAAAGATGATAAAGATTTAAGTGATATACTTGTAAGCACTGGAATTTTTACTGAAGAACAACTTCAGCAAAGTTTAGTTGACCGCCAGATAAATAATAAATCATTGTTAGACTGGATTATTGAAAATAATATATTGACGCCTGATCAATTAAATGAAACAATAGCACAATATTTAGGTTTTGAATATGTAAAATTAAGCGAACTGAAATTAAATCAGGAAACTATAAAAAGAATAGATCCTTCAACTGCTCAGCAGTATATGGTATTTCCATTAGGGGAAGAAAACGGAATATTTAAGATTGCTATGGCAGACCCAACTAATTTAAAATCACTTGATGATATATCAGTTATATTGAATATGCCTGTAGAAGGGGTTTTGTGCGATGATGCTGAATTGCAGGAATTTATAAATCAGAATTACGGAGCGAGCGAAGAATCTCTTGAAGAGATGTTTGCTGGAACTGATGAACTTGAAGTATTAAAAGAAGAAGATAATATGGACCCCAATAAAGCTGAAAAGGAAGCAAACGATGCTCCAATAATTAAATATGTAAATCAAGTATTAATAAAAGCGCTGAAAGACAGGGCAAGCGATATTCATTTTGAACCTTTTGAGAAAGAATGCAGATTGCGGTACAGAATTGATGGTGAATGCAAACAGGAACCGAGTCCGCCAAAACGTCTTCAGGGAGCAATACTGTCAAGATTGAAAATTATGTCTGGAATGGATATATCTGAACGCAGGATACCGCAGGACGGCCGTATAAAAATGAAGATGATGGGAAAAGAAATCGATTTTCGTGTTAATTCTCTTCCTTGTATTCACGGAGAAAGCGTTGTTATGCGTCTTCTTGACAAAGCGTCTGTAAGTTTAGGACTTGAACAGGTAGGATTTATTGGTGAAAATAAAAGGCAGTTTGATGATATAATAAGAAAACCTAATGGGATTCTTCTGGTTACCGGACCTACAGGAAGCGGTAAGACTACAACATTATATTCAGCATTGAATGATATTAACAAACCAGACAGAAAATTGATGACCATAGAAAATCCTGTTGAATACATGCTTGAAGGAATAAATCAGGTTCAAGTTCAGCATGATATTCATTTTGATTTTGCATTAGGATTAAGGGCAATGCTTAGACAGGCTCCTGATGTAATTATGGTTGGAGAAATAAGAGATTTTGAAACAGCTGAAATTGCGATCAGAGCTGCTCTTACAGGTCATCTTGTTTTCAGCACTCTTCATACTAACGATGCGCCGAGTTCTATTACACGATTAATTGATATGGGTATAAACCCATTTCTTGTAGCTTCTTCGATTCAGGCAATAATGGCTCAGCGTCTTGTAAGAACGATTTGCTCTAAATGTAAAGTTGTTGATGAAAAAGTATCAGTTGAAGCATTAAAAGAAATGCAGTTTCCTGAAGATGAAATATCAAAAACAACATTTTATAAAGGCGAAGGCTGTGAAAACTGTAATTTTACAGGATATAGAGGAAGAAGCGGAGTTTTTGAACTAATGATACTTAACCAGGCATTAAAAGATCTTGTACTTGACAATGTTCCTTCACTTGTTTTAAGAAAAGCAGCTTTGAAAATGGGAATGAAAAGTTTGCGGCAGGATGGATTTGTAAAAGTTAAACTGGGAATTACAACTCCTGTAGAAGTTGCGAGAAATACATCGGCTGAAAAAGAATAAAAATAAGTGTTGCTTATTTTTTTTAATATAAGAAATTGTGAAAATATAAAAGAAAACGAAGTTTAAGTAAAACAATATTAATTTAATATAAAATATGCTGATTTAAAATATTGTTCAGGAGGAAAATCTATTATGTACATGCATGACTTGATGCAGTTTGCGAATGATATGGGCGCTTCAGATATTCATATAACTCCGGGCAGGCCTCCTGTTGTTCGTATTGACGGAGGGTTGCGTGATGTTGAAGGAGCAGAAATATTGACAGGCGATGATACAGAACTTCTTGTGCGAAGCATAACTCCTGATTCTCATATACCGATAATAGAAGAAAAGGGCGGTACAGATTTCGGTTATGCATTTAGAGATATATGCCGTTTTCGTGTGAGTATTCTTAGGACAAAAGGGAAATATGCTATGGTATTAAGGCGTATTCCGTCAAAAATATACAGCCTTGAAGAATTGGGAGTTCCTCCGAAATTCAAAGAATTGCTTAAAAGACCAAGAGGTTTAATACTGGTTACAGGACCAACTGGAAGCGGTAAAACCACTACTTTGGCTGCAATGATAGATCATATAAATAAAGAACGTGATGCGCATATAATAACAATAGAAGATCCTATAGAATATTATTTTCCGCACATTATGTCTATAGTAAATCAGCGTGAAGTAGGAGTCGATGTAATATCTTTTGCAGGAGCAATCCGTGGAGCTCTACGTCAGGACCCTGATGTTATACTTGTAGGAGAAATGAGGGATTTGGAAACTATAGGAACTGCAATAACAGCAGCAGAAACAGGACATCTTGTTTTCGGAACACTGCATACAAACAGCGCGCCGAAAACAGTTGACCGTATAATAGATGCATTTCCAACTGATGCTCAGGAACAGATAAGATCGCAGTTGGCTTCATCTTTGATAGCCGTTATATCTCAAACTTTAATGCCTAAAGCGCGCGGCGGCGGCCGTGTTGCAGGGTTTGAAATTATGATAGGCACTCCAGGAATCGCCAATTTGATAAGAGAACATAAAACATATAATTTGCTGTCAGCAATACAAACAGGACAACAATTAGGAATGCAGACTCTTGACCAGCATTTATTGAATTTATATCAAAGACGTACAATTACATATGAAATGGCTATTGAACGCGCTCAAGATATTGAAGAAATGAAGAAAAACATGTAATTAAAAAGAAAATTTTTAACTGGAGGAAATGAATTATGCCGTTATATTCCTATACAGCGTTTGACAAATCGAATAAAGAAATTAAAAATCAGATTGAAGGCGCCAATGAACAGCTCGTATCAAGAAAATTAAGGGATATGGGTTTGCGTCCAGTCGAAATTAAAATTGCAAAAGAAAAAGCCAGCGGCGGTTTTTTTAAAAGGAAAGTTAAAGAACAGGAAATAGCTACTTTTACCAGACAGATGGCTACACTTCTTGAATCAGGTATGCCGTTGTTGCGTGGTATAAATTTATTGGCCGAACAAAATGAAAATCCTACATTTAAAGAAGTATTAACTCAGATAGCAACAGATATAACTGGAGGTAAATCATTTTCTGAAGCTTTGATAGTTCATCCTAAATTGTTTGATAAATTGTATATCAATATGGTTAAAGCAGGAGAAGTTGGAGGAGTTCTTGAAACGGTTCTTGACAGATTGGCTACATTCAAAGAAAAAGATCTTGAATTAAAAATGAAAATAAAAGGAGCTTTAACATATCCTGCGATAATGGCAATAGTGGCTGTATCAGTTGTTACATTTTTATTGGTTGGAGTTTTACCTACATTTGTAAAAATGTTTCAGTCGATGAAAGTTGAGCTTCCATTACCTACAGTAGTGGTTATTAGTATAAGTAATTTTTTAAGAGATTTTTGGTATATAGCGATAGGAGCTATAGTTGCAGGAGTTGTAGCTTATAAACAATATAGAAAAACAAAAGATGGAGAATATAAAACAGATCAGTTGACTTTAAAATATCCGGTTTTCGGTAAATTGATATTAAACAGTATAATAGCGAGATTTACAAGAACATTAGGAACACTTATACAATCAGGTGTTCCTATAATTCAGGCGCTTTCAATAGTAAGGGAAACTGTAGGCAATGAATATATAGCATCTGCATTTGATAAAGTAATAGTTGCTATCAAAGAAGGAGAAACAATGTCTAAACCATTGCATGAAGCTCATGTGGTTCCTGCGATGGTAACTCATATGATAGCTGTTGGAGAAGAAACAGGAGCAGTAGATCAGATGCTTGTAAAAATAGCTAATCAATACGATGTAATAGTTGATGAAACCGTTGCGGCGTTGTCGTCTATGATAGAACCATTAATGATTGTATTTTTAGGAGCAGCAGTAGGTTTAATAGTTATGGCATTGTTTTTTCCAATGTTTGGACTTGTCGATGTCGTTCATTAAAAAAGTGAATTATGCTTAAAAAAAAATTAGGAGGATTATTATTATGCCGTCAGCAAAAGATTATAAAGTAAAAGATATGAAGTTATCTGATTGGGGCAGAAAAGAAATAGAAATCGCTGAAAAAGAGATGCCGGGATTATTATCAGTTAGAGAAAAATATCAGAAAGAAAAACCTTTGAAAGGCATTCGTATAACAGGTTCTCTTCATATGACCATTCAAACAGCAGTATTAATTGAAACTTTAAAAGCATTGGGAGCAAATGTAAGGTGGGCATCTTGCAATATTTTTTCGACTCAAGATCATGCGGCAGCAGCAATAGCTAAAAGCGGAACACCTGTTTTTGCATGGAAAGGCGAAACATTAGCAGAATATTGGGAATGCACATTGAAAGCTTTGAATTTTCCAGGGAAAAAAGGACCTCAACTTATAGTTGATGATGGAGGGGACGCAACTCTTATGATACATCTTGGATGTAAAGCTGAAAAAGATGCATCAATTTTAAAAATAAATAAAGAAGATGGAGAAGACCTGGTTGAATTGAAAAAAATTTTACAGAAAACATTGAAAACGGAACCTGGTAAATGGACGAAAGTAGCAAAAGAAGTTAAAGGAGTGTCAGAAGAAACTACGACTGGAGTTCATCGTCTTTATCAGATGATGGAAAAAGGGGAATTATTATTTCCTGCTATTAATGTAAATGATTCTGTTACGAAATCAAAATTTGACAATTTATACGGATGTCGCGAATCATTAGCTGATGGTTTGAAAAGAGCAACAGATGTAATGGTTGCTGGAAAAGTATGTGTTGTTTGCGGTTACGGAGATGTTGGCAAAGGATCAGCTCAATCGCTCAGCGGATTTGGAGCCAGGGTTATTGTTACGGAAGTTGATCCTATATGCGCTCTTCAAGCTGCGATGGCAGGTTATGAAGTTAAAACTGTTGAAGATACTTTAGGAATAGCAGATATATATGTTACAACAACCGGGAACTGCGATGTTATAACTCTTGAACATATGATAAAAATGAAAGATCAGGCGATAGTATGCAATATAGGGCATTTTGACAATGAAATACAGGTTGAGCGGTTAAACAAGTTTAAAGGTATTAAGAAAATTAATATCAAACCTCAAGTCGATAAATATTTGTTTCCTAAAGGAAACTGCATATATATGCTTGCAGAAGGCAGACTTGTAAATCTTGGATGCGCGACTGGACATCCGTCTTTTGTAATGTCAAACTCATTTACAAATCAGACATTAGCACAGATAGATTTATGGAAAAATAATCATAAGATAGGAGTATACACATTACCTAAAATTTTGGATGAAGAAGTAGCGAGACTGCATCTTAAAAAAATCGGAGTTAAATTAACCAAACTTTCCAAAAAACAAGCTGATTACATAGGAGTTCCTTTAAATGGCCCGTTTAAACCGGAACATTATAGGTATTAATTGAGTTTCTATAAAAAATACGCCGATAAATAAAAATTATTTCGGCGTATTTTTTTAACGTTGTTTTTGGTTATTTATTTCAGGAAAATTTTTTAGCTGCTTATTATCATATTGATTATCATATTAAAATATATTATGGAGCGGATTTTATGGACAGTAAAAAGACTGCTAAAGATTTGATAGATTTGTTTGAAAAAACAGGAGTTTTAAAAAGAATACCGAGAATGGGCTGGAAAATGCGAGGAGTTCCTGAATGTGAAAGTGTAGCAGATCATAGTTTTAGAGTTATTGTAATAGCTATGGTTTTGGGAGACATACTTAAATCTACTCATAAAATAAATATGGAACGTTTAATGCGTTCTGCAATTCTCCATGAATTACCTGAATCTGAATTGACTGATTTAGCTCTTGGTCCTGCGCTGTCGGTTGGAAGAGATGTTAAACATAAAGCTGAATGTACTGCTTTTAAAAAAATATTTGCGGAATTTGATTTACTTGAAGAATATTTTGAACAGTGGATTGATTTTGAAGAATGCCGTAATATTGAAGGGAAAATAGTTAAATTGGCTGACAAATTAGATATGATGATTCAGGCATATGAATATGAAAAAGTTGGAATAAGAAATCTGAATGATTTTTGGAATAATAATGAAAATTATGAAGCGTTTGAATTTCAGATTATAACTGAAGTTTATAATGAATTGAAATTAAAAAGAGAAAAATTGCATAAATAAAATCATGAATCGAATTATTAAAATAGCTATTGACGGGCCTGCAGGTTCAGGCAAGAGCACTATTGCGAAAATAATTGCTGAACGATATAATATTTTGTACGTTGATTCAGGGGCCATGTACAGAGCAGTAACATATAATTGTCTGAAAAATAAAATTAATTTTGATATTTCAGAAGAAATTGTTAATGTTTGTTATAGAACAGAAATAAGTCTTGTTAAAACTGAAGAAAAATTGCTGGTGTATGTAAATGGAGAAGATGTAAGTGAACAAATAAGGACGAGAGATGTTACTAATAACGTTTTTAAAATTGCCAGAGAACCGCTTGTGAGGAAACATCTTGTAAAGTTACAACAGGATTATGCAACAACAACGTCTGTAATTATGGACGGTAGAGATATAGGTACAGTAGTATATCCGGATGCAGATCTTAAAATTTATCTTGATGCTTCAGTTGATGAACGAACTCATCGCAGATATGAAGAATTGAAACTGAAAGGCGAAAATGTGAATTTTGAAAAACTTAAACAGGAAGTAATAGATCGTGACAATCAGGATAAATCAAGAAAAGTAGGTCCTTTAAAGATTGCAGAAGATGCAGTTGTCCTTGACACCACAGGTTTAAATATCTTACAGGTTACAGAAAAAATAGTTGAAATTATGAAAATAAAAAAAATAATATGAGATTTATAATTTTTGCGCTTATGCCGTTTACATTGAATATTTTAAATCCGGTTATTAAATTAATAATTCCAAAAACTGCATTAGATATTGAAAAAATTTTTGTCTTGACTTTTGTCAATGATTTTGCTTTTTATCAAATCTTTTTTTTACAGCATTTGTCGGATAAAGTTTAGCAAATAAATTTTGTTGCCATTTGATAAATTTACTGATACAGTTCTGGCAAATATTAACATTACAATTATCTTCAATTTTCAATTGATGGAATTCTACATTATAATTGTCGATTGATTTTTTACATAATTCACACTTTATAAATATAATCCTTTAATTTCTTTGCTCACGAATATATTGAATTATCATTCACTCATACAAAACACCCACTATTTCACTAAAATATCCCTCTGCCCTAAACTATCTCCATATAAAAACTAGTTTATTTCTGGGAACTTTTTTTAAAATTATTATAAAATGTTTTTTTTGAAATACCCAGCATTTCAGCAATTTGTGTTTGAGTTAAACCTTTATTTAATAAATTTTTTATTTCCATGTACTCCTCCATTTTTATCATATATGTGCCTATATTAAAATAAAATGACATATTATAATATAATAAATTTTTAACTTTAACCTTTTTTTCTGGTTATTTATTTTTTT
>JAGOBX010000028.1 GCA_017999075.1 Candidatus Babelota bacterium
CGATTATTGAATTTTTAATATACATCGTTAATTTTGATTAAAAAAAATATTTAATAATAAGCATAGTAATTTAAACCGAAAAATGCAATAAACTTTTTTTAAGTTTCCATCTCATAAAACTCAAAAAAAATATTATTTTGATATTTTAATATTTTTCTTGCTAATTTAAAATTTTACAATTATACTTATAATAGGGTTATGCTTTGAGTTCATATTCAAATTTATTATTTTAAAAATAAAAAAAGAGGATTTATGAAAAAAGAATCTTCTTCAAATCAAAAAGTCATTAATTTCATTGAAAATCAGAAAGAAAATATTATTTTAAAAAATATTTTTAGGATTTCGTTATTTCAATGGATTCTGATTTTTTCTTTAATTGTAAGTTTATTTATAATTTTTATAGGCATTTACACATTGTCATCCAGCCGTGAATATATAGTTAAAGATGCAAAAATTCAAAGTGAAAATCTTGCTCATTCCATTAATAATAATATTACAAATACATTTGAACGGATTGATCATGTTTTGTTTTCAGTAATTAATGAAGTTGAAAAAAATATTAGAATTACAGGAAAGCTTGATTTGAATTATATAAATAATGTTATTACATTTGAAAAAAAATTTATTCCTGAAGCAGTTGCTATTCGTGTAACTAACAGTCAGGGACAACTAATTTTGGGTAATACTTCCGCAAATCAATCAACCAATTTTTCAGACCGCCTATTTTTTAGTTATCTGCGGGATCATACTGAATCAAGACTTTTCATCACCAAACCATTTATAGGAAAAATTACAAAAAGATGGATTATAGCATTATCAAGGCGTTACAATCATAGTGACGGGAGTTTCGGAGGGATTGTGACCACAGCTCTTTACATAGAACATTTTCAAAAGTTACTTTCAGAATTTGATCCTGGAATCAGCGGAATGCTTACTTTGAGGGATTCGGAAGGCGGATTTGTAGCGAGGCATCCGAATGTCGTTAAAGGAAAAACTCTTTCAGTAGGAGATAAAACATTTTCGACTGAACTTTGGGAAATTATCAAATCCGGAGTTAGTAAAAAGACATATTTTGCTACTGCCCCTTTTGATGAAACATTCCGGACTTTAACATATCAGCGTATAAATGTAGCTCCGTTTTTTATAGTTGCAAGTGTAGCGGAAGAAGATTATCTGAATAACTGGTATGCAAACAGAAAAGTTTTAATAATAATTATAGCGTCTTTTCTTATTATATTTTGGGTTTCTATTTTAATACTTAGACATTATTGGAACGAACGTTTGAACACTGCTGCAAAACTTAGAATGACAGAAGAAAAATTATCAAACAATTTAAAATTGCTGAGTGAAATTGAAAAAATAGGACATGTCGGAGGCTGGGAGTTCAATATTGATACAATGAAACAAATATGGACTGATGAAGTTTATAAGATACATGAAATTGAACCGAATTTTGAACTTACGGTGGATAAAGGGATCGGATTTTATTCGCCTTCTTCAAAAGCTGTCATTGAAAATGCGGTTAAACGCGCAATAGAACATTATGAACCGTTTAACGTAGAATTAGAAATAATCACAGCTAAAGGAAATAGTAAATGGATTAATGCTATTGGAAAATCTGATATTGAAAACCGCAGGGTATATGGATTTTTTCAGGATATCACTGAAAAAAAAAGAACAGCAGAAATTATTGAAACAAGTGAAAAAAAATATAAAAATTTGTTTGCTTATATGTTAGACGGATTTGCGATTCATGAAATCATACTTGATGATAAAAATTATCCGATTGATTATCGTTTTATTGAAGTTAATCCTGCTTTTGAAGCTTTAACAGGATTAAAAGCTAATGATATAATTGGGAAAAAAGTGACTGAAGTTCATCCAGGAATAGAAAAATATAATCCTGATTTTATCAGAATATACGGCAATGTAGTATTAACTGGAAAACCTGCGTCATTTGAGACATATTTTGAACCGCAAAATCACTGGTATTTTATATCTGCATTCAAGACGGAAAAAAATCAATTCGCGGTTATATTTGTTGACATATCAGAACAAAAAAAATTAGAACAACAGCTTATTTATTCGGAAAAACTTTCAGCTGTTGGTCAGCTGGCAGCGGGTATAGCGCATGAATTCAACAATATTCTTGCGATAAATAATTGTAATGCTAAACTGTTAAGCATGCTTTGTTCTGAAATTGAAGGCAGTAAAAAAAATGAATTATTGGAATGTGTTAACACTATTATTGATTCAGGAAAATGCGGAGCTGAGATTGTGCAAAATATGATGACAATAGCAAAACCGCAGCCCCCTAAAAAAAGTTTATCTCTGATTTCAGATATTATTGATAATGCGCTCAAACTTCAAAAACAGCAGTTAGAAATTGAGAATATTAAAATTATAAAAAATTATCAGTTGAAATTAAAAGATTACTATGATGTCAGTCAGATGCAGCAAGTATTTTTAAATTTAATCATAAATGCGCGTCATGCCATGAAAAATAAAGGTTGCGGTGAAATAATGATTTCAATTGAAGAAATGGAAAACGATAAAATTATTTATTTCAGAGATAATGGTCGCGGAATGAGCAGAGATATTCAGAAAAAAATTTTCACTCCGTTTTTTACAACTAAAGGGGCATTTGCAAATAATGATTTAGGGATAAGCGGAAGCGGATTAGGATTATCGGTTTCATATCAGATAATTAAAAATCATAATGGAACGATTAGAGTTGAAAGCGAAGAAGGAAAAGGAACAACGTTTATTATTGCGATGCCTATTGATAAGAAAATAATGAATAATGCTGAAGATAATAAGATACAAAAAAATGCTGAAATCGGCGATGTCGGGAAAAAATTAAGGATTTTGTTTGTAGATGATGAACCATTATTTTTAAAGACTGTTGAGAAATTGTTTCATAAAATAGGATATGAAAATATATATATTGCTTATTCAGGAAAGGAAGCGTTTGAAATAATTAAGAAAAACGAGCTGGATTTGGTATTTCTTGACCTGTTGTTGCCTGATATGAAAGGAGAAAAAATATACGATGAAATCCGCAAGTTAAAAAAAGATATCCCTATAATATTTATGTCAGGGCAGGTAGAATTAAATGGGGGTATTTTACAAAAAGAAAAACAAGCTTTTGCTTATATTCAGAAGCCTTTTGACATAGATAAAGTGAAAATTATTTTAGACACGCTGCCAAAAATTTAAACCTTATTTTTCACCACTTGAGGATAAATAATTCTTAAATATATAAATATTGCATTGGATTTATTAATTTCAGTTTTTTGCCTTATTTGATTCAGGTTTTTGCCTTATTTGAGAAATACGTTAAAAAACACAAAAATTGACTTTAAGATTGACTATAAATATAAAATATTTTATACTTACACTTTGGTAATAGTTCCTAAATTCAGTTAAAATCCGCTAAATAATTAAAAAAACGGATATATATAATATATATTTGGAGAATATTATGGGCAACTTTGTAAAAAAAATATTATTAATGTTTGTAATAATATTAATTATATTTTCTGCATCCAATCTTACTGCAGTGGATAATTATAACAGATTGTATGATTTATATAAAAAAGGTGATTTTGTAACTTTAAAAAAAGTACTTGTAAAAGAAACAGATATAATAACCCGCGATAAAAAAATTAATGAAAAGGTTTATACTGATATAACATTAAAATTCAATGACAGAAATTTAACTGAACATTATTTAAAATCGGCGCTGAAAAATGCCGGGAATCAAAGTTTATGGCTTAAACGGCTTGCTTTATTTTATATTGAGACAAAAAAGCACGATGAAATATATTATTTGACTTTGAATTATAAAAAAATTTCTGTTGAAGATGAGGTTGTATTATATCATTTCGGATTATCAAATGCTGAGCGAAACAAACTTGCGCAGGCAGAAGAGTTTTTTAAATCTGCAATATCATTAAATCCTTTTTATAAAGACGCATACAGGGAACTGAGTAAAATTTATGACAAAAAAACCGACAAACAGTTTAATATAAAGTTAATTGAAAGTTATCTTCAAATTGTCGGGAATGACTGGGATTTTTTTATTAAACTTGCCGATTTGTATTATAATACAGGTAAAGACAATGAATTTATATCTCTTCTTGACAAAATTTTTCAAATGTCAAAAGATGAGAAATTCCGTCAAAAATATTTAAAATTAAGCATTGACCGCGCTAGAGAAAATGTCTTAAAAAGTAATTATGCGTCAGTTGAAAATTACGGACGTTTTTTTTACAAATTCTATCCAAACAGTTTTATTTCAAATTATTCAAACGGGATTTCAGCTTATTCAAAAAAGAATTATGATAATGCGATAGCATTTTTGTCGGTTGCAGTCAATCTTGATAAAACATATTCTGAAACATACAGATATCTTGGTGAATCATATTTTTATATTAATAAAAATGACAAAGCTGAAGAATGTCTTAATACTTATATATCGAAGTTGGGAAAAACGAGAGATTTGAAAGTTGAAGATATGCTTGCAAAATTAAAGTTCAAGCTTGACAAGAAAGAGGATGCGATTCAGGGATATGAGAAAGTCGCAAAAACAGATAAAAGTTATGAGTCATTTTATAATCTTGCATTTGTTCAAGAAAAACAGGGAAATATAGAAGAAGCTATAAAAAATTACAGAAAAGTGCTTGAACTTAAACAGGATTGGGAAAGCGTGTATTACAGATTGGCAGAATTGTATTTGAAAAAATTTCAATTTGATGAAGCAGACAGATTATTGGAAAAATGTTTGAAAAAATTTCCATCCTCGTCAAAAACAGATTTATTATTCGGTAAAATTAAATTCGGGTTAAACAAACTTGATTTGTCTCAGAAATATTTTGACCGGGCTTTTTCGAGCGGTCATAAACCTGATACTGAAACAAATTTGATGCTGGGTTATATAGCATATCAATCTGGAAAACTTGAAAAAGCAGTATCTTTAATTGAAGGACAATACAATTTTGTCACGATAAAACAGGGAAGTAAAAATATAGATTTTTCAGAAGTGATAGAAGACATATACAGAAAACTCGGATTAAAATATTTTGAAGCGTTCAAATTAGATGTTTCTCTTGAATATTTTGAAAAAGTATTGTCAATAGATAAATCTGATTTCACAGCATTGACTCATTCCGGTAAAATTTATTTTGCTCTTGGGGATATAAATAAAACATACGTAAAATTGTGGCTTGCAGTAAAATTAAATGAAAAAGACAATAATGTCAATTTATTATATTCAAGGGCAGCTTATTATAAAAAACAGAATACGGATTGTATATATTTTCTTAATAAAATTCTGCAAACTGATCAAAAAAATGTTGAAGTGCTGACTTTTTTAGGAACAGTTTATGAGGAAGAGTCAGACTATACGTCTGCTTTAAAAATTTTTGAGAAACTTTCAAAAATTACTCCTAAAACAGAGTATTTTTTTAAACTTGCCGAATTATATGAAAAAACGAATCAGATAAACAAATCAATAGAATTATATGAAAAATATTCCGAACATGAAACCTCGAATATAAAAGTATTATTAAAACTTGCAGAATATTATTATGAATCTGGAAATTTTGAGAAATCAAAAAAATATATTAAAGATATTCTTAACGGAGAACGAAAAGACGATAAGGCTTATTACTTATCCGGTATGATAAAAAAAAAGACGGGAAATTCTAATTCTGCAATAATAGATTTTGAAAATTCAATACGGATGCAGACTAAAATACCTGAAGTTTATTTTGAATTGGCATCTTTGTATATCAGCTATCGGGAATATTCAGGCGCGTTAAACGTAATTGAGAAAGGGTTGAGAGTTTTACCGGATAATCAAAAATTAGTAAAACAAAAAGTCAATTGCCTTCTTGATTTAGGGAGAATTGAATCAGCAGAGCAGATAGCGGTTAAATACGGTATAACAGATAATGAATTGAATTCAAAAATATTTTCATCCAAAATCGGGTCTGCAAAAAAATCTTTTATGGAAGGAAAATTTGCCGAAGCCAGAGAACAACTCCAACCATTAATGAAATTGGATAAATTCAACCTTGAATTTTCAGAATTATACATATCTGTTTTATATAATCTTTCTGAATTTAAATCAATCAGCGAGTTTTATAATGAAATAAAAGGATCAGTTCAGATAAATGATTTGGTGAAAAAATATGTTTTAAAATCATTAATAAAATTAAAAAAATATAATGAAGCGGAACTGCTTTTCAATGAAATTAAAAATCCCCCAAAAGAAATTTTATACGATGCCTTAAATATTTTTGAATCTTTAAACAAACAGCAACGCAAAATTGAGACACTAAAGATTCTTATTTCAGAAAATGTTAAAGACATCGAACTGCATAAACAAATTATACAATATTACATATCTGAAAACAATTTGAATGAAGCAATTGAAACATTATCAAAATCATCAAAAATTTTTGATTTATCTCAAAAAGAATCTTCAGATTTAACATATTTATCTGCAGAAATATATTTGAAAAAAAAAGATATTTCAAATGCTGAAAAATATTATTCAATTCTTCTTGAAAACAAAAAATATAGAAGTTTATCAGCATTAAAAATAGGCAATATAAAATATTTATCAGGAGATTATAAAGAAGCGTCAAAATATTATGAAATAACGGCATCAGATAACAATTATAGAAAAACGGTTTCAGAAGTTTTATCATACTGTTATCTTAATATAGGATTATCATTGTATAACAGTAAAAATTTTACAGAATCATTATCCAGTTTAATTAAATCATCATCATACAATTTTTCTGATTACAGGCCGTTTTATTATTGCGGGCTGATATTGCTGAACCAAAATAAAATAAAGGAATGTTTCGAATATTTTTTGAAAGCAAATTCTATCAAAGAAGGATGCATGGATGTAAATTATTATTTGGGTTCTGCATATTACGCATTAAAACAATATGATAAATCAGAAATAGAATTTCAAAAATCGCTTAAACAAAAAGTGTTTCCTGATGTTTATATAAAACTAGGGGATATTTCAGTTTTAAAAAAAGAGTATGAAACAGCAATTAATTATTATAGAAGCGCATTAAGTTCTGTTGCGGCTGGTGATGAAAAAAAACGGATTTTATTTGAACTTGGGAAAATATATGAAATTTTAAAAGAAACTGATAAATCTATAGAATATTATGAAAAATATTTTGCTGAAAATTCATCAGACGCAAAAATAATATTGAAACTTGCTGAATTATATAAAATATCTAACGAACTT
This sequence comes from Candidatus Babelota bacterium, assembly GCA_017999075.1. Taxonomy (GTDB): domain Bacteria; phylum JAGOBX01; class JAGOBX01; order JAGOBX01; family JAGOBX01; genus JAGOBX01. The sequence goes on from JAGOBX010000028.1 coordinate 7,283, forward strand.
ACCAAATCAAAAGATTTTTATAACAGGTACCTGAAGCTTGAATCCAATCCTGAAATTTTAATTGAAACTGCTCGAATAGAAATGCAGGCAGGTGATTATAAAAATGCAGAGTATAAACTGAAATCAATGTTGAAAGGTAAATACAGGATAGAATCTTTGAAACATTTATCGGTTATATCAGCGATAACCAACAGACATTCTGAAGCAGTAAAATATTTCAATGAAATAAAAGAATTGAAAAATTATAATGAATCAGAACTTAAACTTATAGCTAAATCAGCATTATCCGAACAATTTTATGAAACAGCAGAAAAATTATATTCGAATTTTGAAAGCGATAATAAATTAAAGCGGGAGATAGCGTTAACTAAATATAATATTGCATTGAAATTTTTCAAACTTAAAAATTATGATAAAGCAATAGCTAAAGTTATTGAATCAATAAAATTTGAAACTGCGGAACATGCTGTTTTGCTTCTTGCAAAATCATATTATAATTCAGGAAAAATAAATGAAGCCGAACAAGTTCTTGAATTGAATCAAAATGCGAACAAAAACAAAGATTATGACTGGCTTTTGGGATTCATTCATTACAAAAACAAAAAATATAATCGAGCCATTCCATACCTTGAAAAATTTAAAAATGATCCGCAGGTTATGCCTGCGCTTGCTGAAATTTACGGGTATGTAAACTCAAACAAACAGCAAATAGAAATATTAACAAAACTTGCAGCTAAGAATCCTGATGACACAAGGATCGCATTTGAACTTGGGGTTTCTTTATATAATATCGGAAACTATCAGGAATCGGAAAAATATTTAATAAAAAATTTCGGATTTATAAAACCATACAAACAGGATTTATCTGCTTATTATCTAGGCAAGATTTATTTTGAACAGAAGAAATTCAAAGAGTGTGTTAAATATATTCAGCCGCAATATAAAAACATCGGAAATAATCTTGAAGTTAATTATATGCTTGGCGCATCTTATTTTAGCTTGAACGATTATTCGAGTTCTCTTCAATATCTTACAAAGATAAGTGAAAAAAGCGAATATTATCAATATTCATCTGAAAAACTCGGAATGATATATATAAAATTAGGAGAAACGGAATATCAGAAAAAGAACTATGTTTCATCGGCAAAATATTATGAGTTATCTCTGAAATTTAAACCTGTTTACGAAACTCTGATTAAACTCGGCGACATTTTTAAAATTCAGAATAATTTTAAAATTGCAGCTGAATATTATGAAAAATCGGTTAAATTCAATAATAAATCTGCAGAACCGTTTCAAAAACTTGCTGAACTTAATTTTGCGAATAAGAATGCTGAATCAGGAATAAAATATCTGGAAACCGCTTTCAAAATCGATGGAAATGTTGAAACCGCGTCAAAAATCACAGAATATTTTTTGAAACAAAAAGATTATAAAACATCGTTGTATTATCTGAAATTCGTTGAAAAAAATGATAAAACAGTTATATCTGAAAAATTGGGGAACTTGTATTTTGAGACAGGAGATATGGCTAATGCTGTGAAATATTATAACCAGGCATTAGATTCAGATAAAAAAAACCATTCAATTCTTGCCAGATTATCGAAAATATATTTAATTACTAAGAATTATTCTGAAGCTGAAAAACATATTGATTCTGCAATAAAACTTGAACAATCGAATCCGGATTATCATTTTTTAGCGGCGCAGATAAAAACAGGCTTGAATAAGTTTGATGAAGCGGCAGAACGTTTTGAAACTGCAAAAAAAAATGGAATGACAGGAGAAACTATAGAAATTTACGGAGCTGATTTGTCATACAGAAAAAATGATTTTAAGAAAAGCGTTGAATTATATAAAAAAATATTATCAACCCATCCTAATGAAAAATTATATATTTACAGAATAGGTTATTCATACATGCGGATGTCAGATTATGTTTCTGCGGAAACATATTTAAAACAGATACCGGTATTTATGGATTCATCAAAATTATTGGCGCAATGCTATGAATATTTCGGAGATTCAAATTATTCATATTCAAAAATTGATAAAGCAATAGAATATTATAATATTTCATTAAAATATAGTTATTCCGCAGCAGTTGAATACAAGATTGCCGATTGTTATAAAAAGAGCGGGAATGCAGAGCTGGCGCTTGAAAAGTTTAAAGTTCTTGCCGGGAAAAAAATATATAGTCCTGAAAAAATAAATTCCGAGATAGGATTATTGTATTTTGAAAAAAGGCAGTATGATATATCAAAATCTTATCTTGAAACAGGAGAAAAAAACGAAAAAACATTAAATGCGCTTTCTAAGATATACGATGAACTTGCAGACAGCAAAAAACGAATAGAAACCTTAATAAAACTAAGAGATAAAGTAAAAGATTCGCTGCAGTACGATATTGAAATAGCTGTATTGCAAATGAAGACAGGCGATTATGATAACGCTCTTGAATCGTTTTTAAAATTAAAAGAAATTAAATTGACCGGTCCTCAAGAGTTACTTGTTACGATGTATTTGGCAGAAATATATTTCAATAAAAATAATTTTAAAACTGCTCTGAACTATTATTCGGCTGCATTTGAAAAAGATTCTTCCAATAAAAAAATAATATTTGGAATTGCCAGAACTTATTATTCGTTAAACAAGTGGCAGGAAAGCATAAATTTATTCAATCAAATTTATGCTGTAAAAGAATATAAAGAAGATGCAGGCAAGTATTTATTTTCCGCATATAAAAAAATTGCTGAAGAAAAATTCAATGCGGGGCAATACAAGGAATCGGTAAAATATTATGATTCTGCTTATTCTTACAACCAATCGGATTGGGAATCGCTGTATAAAATAGGGGAATGCTATTACAGATTATCAGATATGGTGGATGCAGAACAATATTTTATATTAAGCAGAAATGTGAATAAGACTAATTATAAGATATACGAATATTTATATAGAATAAACCTGACGTTAAATAAGGAATCCGAAGCTCTTTATTATTTAAAACAGGCAATTCAGTTAAAACCCGGTTTTGAATATTATTTTGAATCAGCTATGCTTAATGAAAAGAACGGGAATATAAATGAAGCAATCGAAAACTATAATTCTGCGCTTAAATATAAAGAAGACGGAAAATTGAGAACTAAACTGTCTGAATTGTTTTTAACGCAGAAGAATTTGTCGCAAAGCATATCTCAGCTTGAACAATATTTGGAAAAAAATCCTAAAGACATTAAAACAATAAAAGATTTATTAGAAAGGTTAAACTCGGCAAAAAAATTCGATGATATGAATAAATACATTAAAATAATGCAGTCGGTATCGCCTTCCGAAAAATCATTATTTTATTATAAAGGGATACTTGAATATTATTCCGGAAAAAAAGAAGCTGCATTCGAATTTTTTAAGAATGCGGTATCAACCGGTTATGAAAATCCGGAATTATTCGGGAAAATAGCAGAAATGTATTTTTTAAACGGGTATCTTGATTTAGCATACAAATATTATAAAACTGCATTCGGGTTATCAAGTTCAAATTTAAAGTTCGCTTATAATTCTGGAAAATGTGCATTACTGCTTGAAAAATTCAGTGAAGCAGTTGATTATCTTACAAAATCCGAAAATTATCAGGGAAGCAAAATTATTTTATCTGAAACATACAGAGCTATTGCAAAGAAGGATATGAAAAATAAAGATTACCGTAAAGCTGTTGAGAATATAGAAAAAGCAGCTTCAGTTTACGATCATATAGTTTTGCATATTGATTTGGCTGAAATATATTATGAAACAAGAGATTACAATAAGGTAATTTCAGTGCTGGAGAACATACCTGTCGCTTCTTCAAAGGAAACAACTGATATAAACAGGATATTAGGATTGTCTTATTATTATCTGGGTGAACTTAAAAAATCACATGATTTTTTAAAATTAAAAAAAATCGATGCAGCAACAGTTTCTGTGTTTTATAATATTAATCGTATTATAAATTTTTCTGATAATGCTGATAACGCTGATAACGCTGATAACGCTGATAATGCTGATAACGCTGATAATGTTGATAACGCTGATAACGCCGTAAACGCCGTAAACGCCGTAAACGCCGTAAACACGGAAAGTTTTTATAAAGAAATTTTAAATACAGGAATAGACACCCCTTCAATTTTATATGAAATGTCAATATTTTTTGCTGAGAAAGATAAAAAAATATCAATTGCATTGATAGAAAAAACATTATCGTCTTCTGCTATAAGCCCTGAACTTAAAGTCAAAGCTTCGCTGCATCAGGGATATTTGTTTTATTTAGACGGTAAAATAAATAAGTCTTCAGAAATATTAAATTCGGTATTAAAAAACGTTAAAACGAAATCAGATGATAATATTTTATATTTGGCAGCGCTTGTGACTTATAAGAATTCAGATTATAAGGATTTTTTTAAATATTATAATTCGATAAAAACTCAGGAATTTAAAAATAAACTAAAGGGATTTGCGGAGAAAGCCTACGGAATTTACGGAGCTCAATTAATTGAATTAAAAAAAATTGATGAAGCTGTTAAAATATTTGAAGAAGCAGTATCAAGATTTCCTGATAATACAGAACATTTGATAAATCTTGCTGATTGCCGTTACATTAAATCTGATTATGCCGGAGCTTCAGAATATTATTTGAAAGCAGAGAAAAAAGATAAGAATTCAATAAACTCGAGAAAACCACAATATATAAAATCACTGTTTGAAACAAAAAAATATGATTATGCATACAAGATTATTTCAGGTGAAAAAATAACAGGATTTGAAATGTCAGTTATTGCCGGAGATATCTGCATTAAAACAGGCAGAGATGAAGAAGCTTCGGAATATTATTCGAAAGCATTATTATTAAAGACTGATGTGAATCTGCTGTCGGCATTAACCGATATTTTCATAAAAACTCAAAAATATGAAAAAGCCATTAAATATTATATCATGATTGCAGATATGACTAAGGATGTTTATTTAAACTCAAAGATTGCGGAATTATTCTTGAAGATAAATGATAAACAAAATGCTCTTGAATATTTCATAAAATCAGGGATTCAGACAGAAGAGGTATATTCGAAAATTATTAAATTATCTTACGGTCTTGATAAAACAGATATTGCTTTGAATTACTTAAAACGTTTTGATCGTACGTCTAAACTCACTCCTGAATTACTGCTTCTTATATCAGAAATATATTATAAATCAAAAGATTTTGGTTCTTCTGAAATATATTTGAAAAAATTTCTTGAAAATGACAGGAACAACAAAGAGGCTCTTTATAAGTATTCTGTATGTCTGATAGAGCTGAAACGTTACGAATCCGCGCTTTCGGTTTTAAACAGTCTTGGAAATTACAAAGATTCGCAGGCGAATAAAATATCCGTGTTATATATTCTTGCAGGGAAAGAATTAGCAGCAAACAAAATTGAAGAAGGGTTGAATTATTTAAAACAAAGTTATGAATTAAAAAAGGATTTGAATATTAAACTTAAAATATGCGATACATATTTTAAATTAAAACAATATAAAAAAGTGGTTGACGAACTTGAAAAATATGATTTTTCTGATGTTTCTTCTGAATTGTCTGAAAAGTTTTATAGGATGCTGGCATACTCTTATTTTGCAGAAAAAGATTTTTTTAACGCGGAAAAATTTTTAAATAAGATATCAGAAAAAGAAAATGAAGATTATAAATATTTAATTTCAATTTATCAAAACCTTAAACAAAATGAAAAACTGAATGAAGTATATTCTCACCTGATGAAAAGCGGAGTATTGACTTCGTCAGAACAATTGGAATACGGCGAACGTGTTTTAAAAAACGGAGATGAAGAATCGGCTTTGAAAATATTTGTTGATTTGAACGGGAAAAGAAAAGACTTGTCAGTTAATGAATTAGCAAAAATATTATTTTTTATAGGTAAAATTAATTTTTTAAAAAACAATTTCACCAGGGCATTAGATTATTTTGAGCAAATATCAAAACAATATTCAGAGGACCTTGAGTATAATTATTATATGGCTAATATATATTACAGAACCAAAAAATATTCTGACGCAGAAAAATATTTTTCTAAAATAAAAGGAAGATACGGAGATATAACTGAGATAAATAAAATGACAGCAGATATTTATAGAACAAGAGTTGAAGAATTATTTAATCAAAATAAATTTTCTGAGGCAGAAGAATATTTGAATGGAATAATACGCATAATGCCTGATGATGAGTATACTCTTTATAATCTTGCCAAGTTAAGCATCAAGTCAGGTAAACTAAAAGTTGCTGAAGAATTGTTGAACAAAATTAAACAGGGAAGCAGTTACTACAATGATAAAGTTTTGGATTTGGCCGAAATATATTTCAGGAATAATGAATTTAAAAAGGCGTATGAATATTATTTATCTGTTAAAGATTACATTGAAATAAAAAAAAGTCAGGAACTATTTTACAATTTTGCGGAAAGCGCTTTAAAAACAGGAGATAACGTTACAGCTCTGCAATATTTGAAAAAGTCTTATGAAATTGATAATTCTGCAGAAACGGCTTTGAAAATTGGCATCATATACGAAAACATGAAAGATTATAAGAATTCAGTAGCATATTTTGAAAAATATCTTTCAATTAAATCTTCTGATTTAGGAGCCCAAAAAAAACTGGTTGAATTATATTTTGCGAATAATGATTATTCAAAATCCAAGATATTAATATTGAAAATATTATCTGCTGACAAATCTTATCAGCAAGGATACTTATATTTGGGAGAAATATATCTGACAGAGGGTCAGCAGGACAAAGCTTTAAATTATTTTGTTCAGGGTCTTGAAACAGGTTATAGTTCGGATAAACTTTTTAAATATTTAGCAGGATTATATTATAAAAAAGAATTATATCATATAGCTTATAAATATTATTTAAAAGTATATGATGAATCAATTAAAGATGAAGGGTTTTTACTTGATTTTACAGATGTATGCGTAAATCAGGGTAAATACGATATGGCTGAAAAATTATTGAACGGAGATGTTTTAAAGAAAATTGTTTCGGAAAGAAAAAATAAATTAACGGAATCAGTTATATTCAGCAAATCATTAAGATTTTATAATGAAAACAGATTTGATCAGTCAATGGCTGAATTGAATAAACTGAAAGAAGACAGCAGAATAAAATATTATAAAGGGAAAATTCATTATGTACAGAAAAATTTTGAAAAATCAGGATTATTTTTTTCTGAAGCAGGAGATTATCTTGACTCGAAAAAATATGAAGGATTATCTGCATATAAATCTGGGTATCCTGACAAATCTTTAAAATTGCTTATGCAATACAAATCTGATTCTGACATACAGGAAATATTATATAATTTGACATTTACTTCGAACGAAATATCTGACACTGATAAAATTGCTATATACGGAGAAATGGAAAAAAATAAACCTGATTTTTATCAAATAAAATTTTATATTGCAGAACTTTTTGAACGTATCAATAAAAATTCAAACGCTGTAAATTATTATGAAAAAATAATTTTAAATAGGGGACTGGTTTCATCCAAACTTTATGAACATTCTGCATTTAATGTTGGAAAGTTATATTTTAATATTAAAGAATACGAAGAATCATCAAAATATTTTGAAATCAGCGCAGCAGGAAAAATACGTTTTGACGAGAGCGTGTATTACTGCGGAATAAGCAATTTCAGAATCAGGCAATACGAAAAGGCAGGCCAATATCTGGAATTAGTAAAAGATAAATCCAAGGTTAAAAATGAACTTGTAGAAATTTATTCTGTGAAATTAAAAGATTTGAAAAATAATGCCGGCACTGAAATAAGGTTATTAGAAAAAATTTTAGAGTTAACACCTGACCGCGACGATTTAATTTATGATCTTGCCGTAAAATATTTTGAAACTGGAAAAATAAATGAAAGTATAACAAAATTTGAAAACATTTACAAAAAATTTCCTG
>JAGOBX010000473.1 GCA_017999075.1 Candidatus Babelota bacterium
TTCCTGCAATAAATGAATATATTAAATTATATAATAATAAAAAAATATGGAGTAAATTTAGCGGAGAAAATTTAAAAAAATCGCGTCAATTTTGTAATGATGCATTGCTTCAGGCTGCTAAATTATTATCTGATGAAACAAATCCAAAGCCTGATTACAATCGCGCAATAGAATTATATAAAATAATTATTGATGAATTTGCTGATTCAAATTACGGTGATTTTGCATTGTACAGCATTGTAAGCATATATTACAACCAAAATAATTGGAATAAAGTTATTGAATATGCTAAATTGATGGAAACCAATTTTTCACAAAGCCAGTATTGGCTTGAAGTTGATTTGAAAGCAAAAAAATCAAGAAGTTTGTTAAAATAGTTTCATAATTATTATATGAAATCTTATCGAAGCAGCCAACTCGAGTTTTTTCAATTGTTATTGTTCAGCGCCGTTATCGTGGGAATTGTATATTATGGTAATGAGATTGAAAAAACTCAATACGGGGAATATTACTTATATATCCTTGCCTTGTTTGCTACTATAATGGTTATAATTTCTCCTGAAAAGGGGTTATGCATATTCATTATTGTGTCAATGTTTTCTCCTGAAATTTCTTTTGGAAGAGTCGGACGCAGAAATATTGCTGTAAGATTCGATGATGTTATGGTTGTAATTTGCGTCATAATTTGGTTTGTATCCAGATTTATAAAAAAAGATGCTAAATTTTTTGTTTCAACTCCTCTTGATAAACCTATTTTTGTATTTATACTTGTCTGCGCATTGTCATCTGCACGCGGAGTTTTGATAAGACAGGTAGATAATCCTAAAGAAGCTTTTTTTTATGTATTGAAATTATTAGAATATTTTTTTGTATATTATTTAGTGGTAAATACTGTTAAAAGCAAACATGAAGTAAGAAGATATATAACAGTTTTTATAATTGTATTAGCATTTACATGCATTGACGGATTGCGTCAGATGGAAGTAGGAGTGTCGCGCGTATCAACACCATTTGAAGATACCCCTGAACCTAATACATTAGGCGGATATCTGCTGTTTATGATCGGACTGGTAGGAGCCATGGCTATAATGGGCGTAAAAATTTGGAATAAACTTTTTTTATGGATTTTGTTTCCTTTAGTTGTGTGGGTTTTTTTACATACTTTGTCGAGAGGTTCTTATCTTGGATATTTTCCTGTTTTAATAACTTTAACATTTTTGCTTCCATCACAAAAACGAATATTCGGATTGCTTATACTGATAGTAAGCATTTTATTGATTAGTTATCTTCCTGAAGGAATTAAAAGCAGGATAGAACGTACATTTCAAGGGCCTAATGAATACAGAATTCCGATAATCGCCGGTGAAGAAAAAACTGTTCGACTGGATTCGTCGTCAGGTTCAAGAATAACGAAATATGAAAGTATATTGAATTACTGGGCTGAATATCCGATATTCGGGCTTGGAATAACAGGCGCAGGCTTTGTTGACAGTTCTATATTCAGGACTATTGGCGAATTAGGACTTTTCGGGATATTGTCTTTAGTATGGTTATTTTATACGATATTGTCTGAGACATTTAATGCTTACAAACATTCCAGGAACAGTTTAAATAAAAGTATTTGTATAGGCTATATTTGCGGCTTGATAGGATTGCTTGTGCATGCTACTACAGCAAATACATTTTTCTTAATTCGTATTATGGGGCCGTTTTGGTTTTTAACAGGAATAATATTTATGATACCGCCATTGTATTTTGATGAAATTGCAAAACCGCATGGAGTTAATTTATTAGCTTCAGTAGAAAAAGAGAATAATTTAAAATGAATGTATCAAACGTATTATTTATTGCTATATCATTGATTTTCCTTTTGTTTCTTTTTTTTAATGAACCGATTCTTGAAAATTATTTTTATCCGTATATAGAAATAGGGGGAATGTTATTCAGCAATCTTTTTCATTTAATAATAATAGTTACGATAGCTTTTGTTATATTTAATATCTATAGAAAGTTTTTATGAAAAATTTTTTTTTTTTATAAATGGCTGCTAATAGGATTATTATTAAGAATAATAATAATGCCTTTTTTTGCACATCCTGATATTTTATGGATTAATGCTGGACCGTCTCAATTATCAAATAATGTATGGAATATATATGAATATCACGGTGAACAAAGAAATATTCATTTATTCAAATACCCTCCATTAGCATATTTTGTTCTTGGTATTAATTTTTTTGTTGTAAAACCATTGCTGCATAAAACTGATTATTTCGACAATATCAGCGATATACATTCGTATAATGAATGGTTTGAATATTCCGGCATCTTTCAATCCCTTTTCTTTTTGAAAGTAATTTTTTTATTGGCAGATGCTGGAACTGCAATTTTGTTATGTAATATTTTTAAGGAAAAATCGAAACAGATAGTAAAATATTGGGCTTTATCTCCATTTGCTGTTTATGCTATTTTTATGTATGGGCAATTTGATATTATTCCTGTTGCAATGATAATAGTTTCTTTGTATTTTTTTAAAATAGAAAAATATGAATATAGTTTTTTATTTTTGGGAATTGGCGGAATGCTGAAACATTTTCCGTTTATGATATTGCCTGTTTTGTTTATATCTGTTCCTGTAAAATTTTGGAAAAAATGTATTTTTGCATTAATTGCAATTTTGCCTTATATAATTTTATCAATCGCATACTTGAATACTAAATCATTTATAGACGATGTGATACTTAATAGTGCCGGATATTTGAGTTCGATGAAAATATTTGCTGGAGGTTATGGAATTATTCTTATATTAAATTTTGTTTTAACGTTTTTTTTTAATTTTGACAGGTTTTATGCTTTTATAAAATTCGGATATTTAACTTTGATATGGTATTTAATTTGTTCGGAATTTCATCCTCAATTTATAATTTGGGTAATACCGTTTATTTATTTTTTAATAAATTCAAAAAACCGGAAATATTATTATTTATTAATTTTAATGTATTTTGTATATATAAATAATTGGGGGCGTAATTCAACCTGGATATTGTTTATGCCGCTTGATTTGGAGTTGACTTTATTGCCGAGCATAAATTCGGCGATAAGCAATTATTTTAATTATGAAATAATAGTTAAAATATCAAAATATTGCATGAATTGTTTACTTATAATATTTTTGTTTTCAAATCTACGATCGTTTAATAAGAAAAAAGCATATGTTTAAATATTATGTGTTAATGTCTGTTATTATTTTTTTCGGGTTTATAC
>JAGOBX010000474.1 GCA_017999075.1 Candidatus Babelota bacterium
ATGCTCAATATTTTCGGGGGATGGTTCAATGAATTTTTCGGGTCCCTGATGATAATCTATATTACAGCAAGGTCCAATTGAAACCATATCTTTTTCCCCTTCATCTCTATCCAAGTGTTGTTTGGTTTCAAACAAATAGGCAAAATCTCCCCTGCCGCCATCATTAAATTGCCCAATATTGTGCTCTAAAAAATAACCTTTATTTTCATAAAAATATTTAATTCTGAAATAATATTTTTTATATAAAAGTTTAAGATAATATTCAATTTCATGATTAGTCAGGTCAGTAAAATATTTATTATATTCAGAATGTATATGCAAATTATTCATCGAAAGTCCAAGTGTTTCCGAAAAATCTATTTTTTCAGAAAGCTGAGAAAATAATTTTGAACCGGGATACGGTGTATAAATTCCTATATCAATAGTTGTCGGTTTGATCTTGAAAAGAAATTTTAATGTTTCATTTATTGTATCTTTTGATTCGCCTGGCAGCCCTATCATAAGATGGGCATGAGTAAAAATATTTAATTTTCTTGCTGCATCAAATAAGTCTGCGGTTTCAGCGATAGTGATTTGTTTGTGTACTGAATCCAAAATTTTTTGAGAGCCAGTTTCAACTCCGACTTTAATATAATAACATCCCGATTGTTTCATTTCTTTTAATTCACCATATGATACAGAACCGACAGCAGCATTACAAAGCCAATTAATATTGATAGATTTTTTTTTTAACAATTCAAAAACAACTCGGTTTCTTTTATTTAAAGCAGTAAAAATTTCATCTCTAAAATATATGGTTTTAAATCCAAGTCCAGCCAAATATCTAATTTCTTCAAAAACTTTTTCAGCAGACTGATAGCGGATTTTATATCCATACATTTTCGGAGCTGTACAAAAATAACAAGTTTTAGTGCAGCCCCTTGAAGTTTCAACTGTTGTATAAGGATATTTAAATATAAGCGGATTATAAAAATTTTTTTTCGGAATAAGAGTTCTGTCAGGAACAGGAAGAGAATCAAGATCCTGAATAAAAGGGCGATCTCCTGTATAAAAAAAATTACCATTTTTTTTATAAGCTAATCCTTTAACATTTGATATGTCATTCCCTTTTTCAAGGCAATCTACTAATTCTTTAATTATTATTTCAGGTTCATTCGTCACTGCATAATCAACAAATGAATTGCTCAATAAAGTATGTTCTGTCATAAAAGTTGGATGAGATCCAAACACAGCAATTTTGCAATCAGGTTTAATTTTTTTGAGTTGATTCATTACTTCAATATCTTCTGTAAATGTCATAGTCGAAGTTAAAATAATTATTAAATTGCTTTTTAATATTGTTTTTTTTTCGTTTCCGGAAAAGTATAAAATTTCCACAGAATGATTTTCATTTTTTAAAACAGTAGCAACTGATAACAATGTTAAAGGAGGCACTGTCCCGCCTCCTATACGTTTACCGCTGCACCAGCATCCGTACAGCACATCACGTACAACATTATTCTCAGATGTTTCGGGAATAAGCAGGATAATATTCATAAAATTAATTTAAAAACCTGTATTTTATCAAATACCAAATAATTTTTATTGAATGTTTCCATTGTATTTTTTTTCCTTCCTTTGAGCTCCGCGGATTATAGGAAACAGCTAATTCTTCAATTACATATTTTTTTTTCAACAATTTTGAAGCTATTTCAGTTTCAATTTCAAATTTTTCCGAAGTCAATTTTAATGATTTAAATATTTCAGTTTTAATCAATTTATACCCAACAAGAATATCCGTTAATTTAGATTTATATAATAAACGAGCAAGTTTATTAAGACACATATGCGCAATAAAAATGAAGATCGCGCTAAAAAAATGATCCTGAATAAAAAAATAACTGTTTTTATCAAAAATTCTTGAACCAAAAACAGCATCAATAGAAGTATTTTCGTTAATTTTATCTATAAATCTAATTATATCCTCAGTATTTAATTCGAGGTCTGCATCTTGAACTATAGTTATGTCTCCAGTAGCCAATTCAAGACCTTTTCTAATAGCATAGCCCTTACCTCGATTGAATTCATATCTGATAATTTTATGTTTGTTTTTTAAATTCTCAATTATTAACGCAGAATCATCTGTTGAACCATCATCAATCACTATGATTTCCTTTTCAATAGACAGTTCAATATCTTCCAATTTTTTTATAATACTTAATATAGTATTTTTTTCATTATAACATGGAATTAAAATAGAAATTTTTTTATACATAACATTAAAAACTGAAAACAAAAATTATATATTTTTTTCAAATTTAAAAATCATAATTAGTTCCTGGCGCATAAAAAAAACAATACCCATAATGCGGATTATTAAAAAAAATATTTTTTTCAAAAAATACATATCAGGCGGCAAATGCCTTAAAAAATATATATCATAATATTTACATTTAACTAACTTAAAACCTTTATTTAAAAAAAACTGCCGTATATTGTATTTATTATATAATGTATTGTGCGATTGATTATATATATATTTAATATATTTTTTATTTTTAGTTAAAATATAAAGAAATTTTAATAATTGATGGCATATTCCATTGTCATTAATAGTTTTAATAATAACATATCCGTCTTTTTCTAAAATATTTTTTATTACATTATTAATCATATTATCGGGATTTTCAACATGTTCGATTACATCCCACAATGTTATAACATTAAAATCAGATTTTTCCGTTTTAAATTTCAGTTCATTCAAATTTCCTACAATAAATAGGCCTTTACTATTAATTTTAGCTTTAAAAACCATATCTGCAGAAATATCTATTCCGCCTATTTTACTAACAAACGGAGTATTCTGTATGCGTTTTAAAAATTCTCCGTTGCCGCACCCAATATCAAAAATATTTATTTTTTCTTTCTTTATTAAAGGAATCAGTGAATTAAAAATATTATAAATATCATTGGAAATTTTATTTTCAAGCCCATCAAAATAATATCTGTAATCATGATATATATTATGGTTTAAATTTATATTTTTTTTCTCTGCAATTTTATAAACAGCAGTTTTTTTTAACCCGCATTTTTTACAATGCAAAACTGAATAAGATTCATCATTGCAATAGAAAGAAAAATTGTGGTGATGTTCAGTAAGAGGCATAAATCGGTAATGATTAAGTAATTTTTATAATTTAAAGTTTACAATTATAGCGTATTATCTTATAATTTGTCAATATTTATTTCAAAAAATAACATTGACAAAAGACAGAATATTG